>NZ_CP030280.1:40000-340000 GCF_003287895.1 Blautia argi
TGAGATTCCAGATTGTTTTCTGCAATCATGTAAAGTCCGTATTCGTCGCACAGCTCATATACCATAGTATCATTGGGATAATGGCTGGTACGGATTGCGTTGATGTTATTCTGTTTCATGGTTACAATGTCTTTTAAGACATCTTCTCTTTTTGCATAACGTCCTGTAACGGAGTTAAATTCATGGCGGTTTACTCCTTTAAAGACAACACGTTTTCCATTTAAGGTCATCAGATTGCCCTTCATCTCAAAACGTCTGAAACCAACCTTCTGTGGAATAACCTCTTCTAATTCTCCTTCGTTATTAAACACCTCAAAAAGCAAATCATAAAGCACCGGTGTTTCTGCACTCCAAAGCTCCGGTGTGTCCACGTCCATGTGAAGCAGCGTGTCCTGTTCCAGATTTTCTTCCAGGGTCTGTACCTTTTCACCGTTTTTTGACAGGCTCAGGCGTACTCTTCCTGCTGCAGAAGCCTGTAATTTCACCTCTAAATCTGCCTTTGTATAAGTATCGTCTAAAAATGTGCGAATTCTTAAATCCTGCACATGTATGTCCGGAACGGTAAATAAATACACATCTCTGTAAATACCGGAGAAGCGGAAAAAGTCCTGGTCCTCGCACCAGCTGCTGCTGGTCCACTTAAATACCTGAACTGCCAGTTTATTTCTTCCTTCCTTCACAAAAGGAGTTAAATCAAACTCTGAAGGGGTAAAACTGTCCTCACTATATCCTACGAAAGAACCGTTCAGCCAGAGAGCCAGACCGCTTTCTGCACCCTGGAAGGAAATGTAAAGCTTTTTCCCCTGCATATGCTCCGGAACTTCAAAATATTTTACATAACTTGCTACGGGATTGAAATGAGTCGGAATTTCTCCTGGTTTAATGTCCTCTCTTCCCTCCCATGGATACTGCACATTGGCATACTGTGGAACATCATAGCCTTCCATCTGGATATGCGCCGGTACACGGATATCGTCCCAGGACAGACAGCAATAGTCCTCTTTTTCAAATCCCCGCACCGTGCTTTCATAGTTTTTTGCATAATGAAATTTCCATAATCCGTTTAAGCTGTATTTAAAGCTCTCCTCGTTCTGCTGCATAGCTTCTAAAGACGCATAATATTTATGGGCAGAATGTGCCTTCATACAGTTATCTTTAAAATATTCAGGATTTTTTACCATGGAATAATCAAATCGGTTCATTTTATATCCTCCTTCATCGTACTGAACTATGCCCCTATTTTACCATTGATAAAACCTTTGTTGTATGATATGTTTAGCTAAATAATATAACATTTTGAAACAGGAGATTCTCATGCCTATTTACTTTAGAAATACACCTGTAAAACAGCCCTTTCTCTTTGATTCCATTGGATATGACTGGTATCAGGATCCCATGAGCCGTCCAAAGGGATATCCCCATTTTCATTACCTGCAGACAGAACAGGGCGCAGGAAAAATCAAAATTCAGGGAACCTGTCGTACCCTGAATCCCGGCGAAGGGCTGCTGATGGCTCCTTTTTTGCCTCACTCCTATGAAAGCGCCTCAAAAGAGGAATGGCGCACCTGCTTTTTCTCTCTTACCGGAACACTGGAAGGCAGTATCGGAACGCTTTTAAACAATCGCCCCATAATCCCTGTAGACAAGGAACTGGGAAGCCTGCTGCACAGAGAAATCGTACGAATTGCCGGCGCATACGCGCATTTGCCCGCCGGAACAAAGGCGCTCTCTGTAGACTGTTACAGTCTTCTCATGCACTTTGTAAACGGGGGATATGGAAATGATTTGGAAAAAGAAACGCTTTATAAGCGCTATGTCGAACCTGTTCTGAAACAGATTGATGCAGACTATGCCGCTGAACTCACCATACAGGAGTTGAGCAGCAGGGTATATGTGACCCCCCAGTATTTATCTCGGCTGTTTCGCCGCTTTCTGGGCTGTTCTGCTTATGAATATCTCACCACCTACCGGATTAACAAGGCAAAAGAGCTTCTACTTGTGGAAAGCAGCCTGGAAATACAGGAAATCGCCATTCGCACAGGCTTTTCCGACACCAGCCACTTTATTGCCATGTTTAAGAAAGCATCAGGACTTACGCCCGGAGAGTTCCGCAGAACCAATGGATAAATTGCAGACAATATTTTCCGCCTGGATTAAGTCATATCAGCGGAATCTTTTTTAAAAGGCTGTCACATGATACGCACTCCAGAATGATATGTGTATCATGCAACAGCCTTTTTACTTCAATCTTCTTTTATTTTCCCTCATATTCCTGAATGACATGTTCAATACGCTGCTTCACCTCTGCAGCAATCTCTACAGTCTTCATGTCCTTATATTCCTCATAAAGCATTGGCTTTAAAATATGTACCTGCACCTTAATCTTCTCAATGGATTTGGTATCAAAAGACTTATAGGAATCAATCAGCGCCACTGGCACAATGGGGCATTTGGCCTTTGTGGCGCTTTTAAAGCTGCCTCCCTTAAACTCGTGAACAGCATTAGGATTTTTCGTTCTGGTTCCCTCTGGGAAAATCAGATAATTGCGCCCGGACTCCACTTCCTTTGCTACCTGCTGAATGACCTTCATAGACTGTCTTACGTCCTCCCGGTCAATGGCATATGCCTTCATACAGGCAAAAACCTGCTTCAGAAAAGGAATATTCTGCACCTCTTTTTTCATAACCACGGAAAAAGGTCTGGGACACGCCTGCATAATGGCAAGTACATCAAACAGTCCCTGATGATTTGGAAAAAACATAAATCCGTCCTTTTCGGGAATATTTTCCTGCCCGTGAATATCAATGACAATACGCCCTCCCTTAATCGCGCGCCGGTCAATGAAACGAAGCATTTTGTACCGTTCTTCTTCTGTATATTTTTCCGTATGCTTTGCGTAATAGCACAATTTAAACCACATAACAGGCACCAGCAAAATGTTGTATGCCACCATGAGTAATATTCTTTTCACTGTCTTCTCCTCTGCCTGGTACAGCAAATAAACGCTTCAGCAATGCCATACAAGGATTATTTATTCTTTGCTTTACCGGATACTTCCTTGAACTTATTCTGCAGACTGTTTTCGTATTTTGGATTCTTGCGGATAAAGGTTTCATACTGCTGTTCGTATTCCCTGTATTCCTCTGTCTTTACAAACTTTTTGTATGCTTCTCTGGACGCCTTGCTCATCTTATCAGTCACGTCCTTTGCAGGAACTACAAAGTAATCCTTGTCCTTTTCCTGTACAAAATAAAAGGCAAGGGCAGGTACCTCCTGGGTTTCTTTTTTAAGCTCTACCTCGTAGTTGTACCACACATACACAAGATCTCTCTTTTCAAAACTACCAAGAATATCCGCTTTTTCAAACTTCACATCTTTTGCCGCATGGGCTTCAAAATATTTCATGTTATAGTTTATTTCTTTTTTCACTGCACTGTCTGTTTTTTTATCCGGGTCAAATCCAAAACACTTTTTGACTGCTTTTTCGTCCTGATTCTGATATGCACTGATAAGAGATTTTACCACAGCCTCCGGAGTCTTATGACTGACCTTTGTACTGCAGCCTGTGAGCAAGAATACTGCACACAGAACTGCACATAATACCTTCCCTCTTATTTTTCTCATCTGTATACTCTCCTAACTTTCCTCAGGCCTTTAAGCCGCTTACTCCTGCTCTGTTGTTTCCCCTTCTGCCTCTTCTGCAGATATTTCCCCGGCTGCCTCCTGTAGTATTTCCTTCTCAGACTCTTCTTCCTTATCCCTTACCTTTGCAATACTTGCAACGGTGATATTGTCCTTCAAATCCATAAGCTTCACGCCGGAAGTAATTCTGCCGAGAATAGAAATACTGTCGCATTCCAGACGGATAATAATTCCCTCTGTAGTAATCATCATAATTTCATTGCCGCTGTTTACAGCCTTAACGCCAATGACATTTCCTGTTTTTTCTGTAATTTTGTAACATTTTACACCCTTACCGCCACGGTTCTGACGTGTAAATTCTCCTATAGAGGTTCTCTTTCCAAGCCCATTCTCAGATACAATCAACAGATAATCTCCCTGGCAGGTGAGCTGCATGCCGATAACCTCATCTTCTTCCATGAGATTAATACCGCGCACACCCATGGAAACTCTTCCTGTACTTCTAACATCATTTTCATTAAAGCAAATGCACTGTCCAAATTTTGTTACCAGGATAATATCCTTTTTGTTATCTGTAAATTTCACTTCAATCAGCTCATCATCTTCCCGAAGAGAAATAGCTGCAAGACCTGTTTTTCTCACATTTGCATAATCCTCAATCGGCGTCTTTTTCACCAGACCGTTTCTGGTTGCCATGAAGAGATAGCTGCCCTTCTTAAATTCTCGAATTGGAATCACAGCTGTAATTTTTTCGTCCGGCTGTAACTGCAGAAGGTTGATAATAGCTGTTCCCCTTGCAGTACGGCTTGCCTCCGGGATTTCGTATGCCTTAATTCTGTACACCCTTCCCATATTAGTAAAAAACATGAGGAAATGATGGGTTGTGGTCATAAGAAGTTCTTCTATATAGTCATCGTCAATAGTGGACATACCCTTGATTCCCTTGCCGCCTCTGTTCTGACTGCGGAAATTATCTACGGTCATACGCTTGATATAACCCAGCTTTGTCATAGCAATCACAGTGTTTTCTCTTGGAATCAAATCCTCCATGGAAATATCAAATTCATCGTATCCAATGGCAGTTCTTCTGTCATCGCCGTATTTCTCTGCAATGGCAAGGATTTCCTCACGGATAACGCGAAGCAGCAGGTGTCTGTCTTCCAGAATTGCCTTTAACTCTCTGATTTTAATCTGCAGATCATTAAATTCCTTTTCCAGACGTTCTCTCTCCATACCGGTAAGCTGATAAAGACGCATATTTACAATTTCCTGAGCCTGTACGTCAGAAAAACCAAAGGTTTCCATAAGGGTTTCCTTTGCTTCCACCCTGGTCTTTGACCCGCGGATAATACGGATAACCTCATCAATAACGTCCAGAGCCTTTAAAAGACCGGATACAATATGTGCTCTTGCTTCTGCCTTATTTAAGTCATACTGTGTTCTTCTGGTTACAACCTCTTCCTGATGCGCCAGATAGTGCTTCAGCATTTCCAGAAGGCTCATAACCTTCGGTGTATTGCCTACCAGTGCCAGCATAATCACACCAAAAGTATCCTGCATCTGGGTGTGCTTGTAAAGCTGGTTTAAAATTACATTGGCATTTGCATCTCTTCTCAGTGTAATACAGATACGCATACCTTCCCGGTTTGAGTGGTCGTTAATATCTGTAATGCCGTCAATTTTCTTATCTCTCACCAGTTCTGCAATTTTTTCAATCAATCTGGCCTTATTTACCATGTACGGCAACTCTGTAACAATAATCTGGCTCTTTCCGTTTGGCATGGTTTCAATATCTGTTACCGCGCGCACTCTGATTTTACCGCGGCCTGTACGGTAAGCCTCCTCAATGCCTCTGGTTCCCAGAATAGTAGCCCCTGTTGGGAAATCCGGTCCCTTGACAATAGAGAGAATCTCCTCAATCTCAGTTTCTCTTTCCTCTTCAATCTGGTTATCAATGATTTTCACCACTGCCTGAATAACCTCCCGCAGGTTGTGAGGAGGAATATTTGCCGCCATACCAACTGCAATACCGGAGGTTCCGTTTACCAGAAGGTTTGGATATCTGGAAGGAAGCACAGTAGGCTCTTTTTCTGTCCCATCAAAGTTTGGTGCAAAATCAATGGTATTTTTATTAATATCTGCCAGCATTTCCATGGAAATCTTACTCAGACGCGCCTCTGTGTAACGCATAGCAGCAGCGCCGTCCCCGTCTACGGAACCAAAATTCCCATGTCCGTCTACTAACGGATAACGGGTAGACCAGTCCTGCGCCATATTTACCAGAGCTCCGTAAATCGAGCTGTCACCATGAGGGTGATATTTACCCATGGTATCACCAACGATACGGGCGCATTTTCTATGAGGCTTATCCGGTCCGTTATTCAATTCTATCATGGAATAGAGAATCCTTCTCTGCACCGGCTTCAAACCATCTCGAACGTCAGGAAGGGCGCGGGACGCAATAACGCTCATAGCGTATTCAATATAGGATTCCTCCATTTTCTTCTGTAAATCTACTTCCTGAACTTTGTCAAAAATATTTTCTTCCATTTAGCTTCTCCTTATTTGTTGCGGGTATCAGATATCAAGATTCTTGGCATACTTGGCGTTTTCTTCAATAAATTCACGTCTTGGCTCTACCTTATCTCCCATAAGGGTTGTAAAGGTCAGATCCAGCTCAGAGGTAGAGTCCTCGTCCATGACAACACGCATGAGAATACGTCTTTCCGGGTCCATAGTGGTTTCCCAGAGCTGTTCTGCGTCCATTTCTCCCAGTCCTTTGTAACGCTGAATACTGCAGCCCTCCAGACCGATTTCAGCCAGAATGTCTGCCTGCTCTTTTTCTGTATAAGCATAATAAGTCTTACGGTTCTTTTCCAGCTTGAAAAGAGGCGGTTTTGCCAGATACACATAGCCCTGCTTAATCAGTTCCGGCATAAAGCGATACAGGAAGGTCAGAAGCAGTGTAGCAATGTGTGCGCCGTCTACATCGGCATCGGTCATAATAATAATCTTGTGATAACGAAGCTTGGAAATATCAAAATCCTCATGGATACCAGTTCCAAACGCTGTAATCATGGCTTTAATCTCTGCATTGGCGTAAATCTTGTCAAGGCGGGCTTTCTCCACGTTCAGAATCTTACCTCGAAGGGGAAGAATTGCCTGTGTCGCACGACTTCTGGCCGTCTTAGCGGAACCTCCCGCGGAATCACCCTCTACAATGTAAATTTCACACTTACTCGGATCCTTGTCCACGCAGTCTGCCAGCTTTCCAGGAAGGGACATACCCTCCAGGGCAGACTTTCTACGGGTCAGCTCTCTGGCTTTTCTCGCTGCATCTCTGGCTCTCTGGGACAAAATAGATTTCTCCACAATAATCTTTGCCACAGCAGGGTTCTGCTCCAGATAAATTTCCAACTGGCTACTTACCACATTGTCCACAGCGCCTCTGGCTTCACTGTTTCCAAGTTTCTGCTTGGTCTGTCCCTCAAACTGCGGGTCTTCTATTTTCACGCTGATAATGGCAGTCAGACCTTCACGGATATCTTCTCCAGAAAGATTTTGCTCACTTTCCTTTAACAGCTTGTTCTTTCTTGCATAATCATTAAACGTCTTTGTAATGGCATTTCGAAAGCCCATGATATGGGTTCCGCCTTCCGGTGTGGTAATGTTGTTTACAAAGCCGTAGGTATTCTCTGTATAGGCGTCATTGTGCTGCATGGCAACCTCTACCATAACGCCGTCCCTGCTTCCCTCAAAGTACATAATATCTTCGTACAAAGGTGTTGCACTGCGGTTTAAATATTGCACAAATTCCTTAATACCGCCCTCATAATGGAAGACTACTTCCTTCTCCTCTTCTTCCCTCTTATCCTTTGCCACAATTTTCAGCCCTTTTGTCAAAAAGGCAATTTCGCGGAAGCGATGCTTCAAGGTTCCAAAATCAAAAACAGTTTCCTCAAAAATTTCCGGGTCAGGCAGGAAAGTAACCATGGTTCCTGTTTTTTCCATGTCACATTCTCCTACAATCTTCAGGCTGTACATAGTCTTTCCCCGCTCATAGCGCTGTCTGTATACCTTACCCTCCTTGTAAATCGTAACCTCAAGCCAGGTAGAGAGCGCATTTACGACAGAGGCGCCTACGCCGTGAAGACCGCCGGATACTTTGTATCCCCCGCCGCCAAATTTGCCTCCTGCATGAAGAATGGTGAATACCACTTCAACAGCCGGAATCCCTGCTTTATGGTTGATTCCTACCGGAATCCCCCTTCCGTTATCAATAACGGTAATAGAGTTATCTTCATTTACAGATACCTCAATGGTATCACAATAACCTGCCAAAGCCTCGTCTACTGCATTATCTACAATTTCATAGACCAGATGATGAAGTCCTCTTGAAGATGTGCTGCCGATATACATACCTGGTCTTTTTCTTACGGCTTCCAGACCTTCCAGAATCTGAATCTGGTCTGCGCCGTATTCTGTATTTATTTCTGTACTCATGCAATTCCTCCTGTTTTCCGGTATTCACCGGTGATTTGACGGTTTACGGGCAATATACATTTCCCTCAACCACTTTAAATATCTTATTTATGTGAAATCTCCTGTCAATAAAATCATCAAGCCCTGTACAGGTTATCATAGTCTGTACCTGACTGATGCTGTTCAGAAGATAATTCTGCCTGTTGGAATCCAGCTCAGACAATACATCGTCCAGAAGCAGGATGGGCATATCCTGAATGCTGCGTTTTACCATATAGATTTCAGACAGCTTCAGAGAAAGCGCCGCGGTTCTCTGCTGCCCCTGGGAGCCATACTTGCGGATATCCATGCCGTTTATCCTGACGCATAAATCATCTCTGTGGGGCCCTGTGGACGTCATTTTGAAACGGCAGTCCTTTTCCCTGTTTCGGGAAAGCTCCTCCAGAAACTGTCCGCGGTCTGTACTTGGCTCATAAATCAGTTCGATTTTTTCTTTTCCGCCGGTAATATTGCTATGTATTTCCTCAATAATGCCGTTCATTTCTTCAATAAAGCCCATTCTCCCCTCAATCACAGCGCTTCCGTAGACTGCAAGCTGCTCATCCCACACCTCTAAGGTTGACATAAGAGAAGGATTAAAAGAAATATCCTTTAACAGCTTGTTTCTCTGATTCAAAATACGGTTATAACTGGAAAGATTGGACAAATACAGCTTATTAAGTTGACATAATTCCAAATCCATGAATCTCCGTCGTTCGCCCGGACCGTTTTTAATAATATTCAAATCTTCAGGTGAGAAAAAAACCATGTTTACAATTCCGAAAAGCTCTCCGGCCTTTTTTATCGGAATCCCGTCTATTGCAATTCCCTTTGCCTTTGTCTTTTTTAAATGCATGTCAATTTTCCGGGAAATCCCGTTTTTTTTCACAAACATACGAATATGGGCTTCATCTGAATCAAATTTTATTAAATCTCTGTCCTTGCTGCCTCTGTGGGACTTTGTAGTTCCGCACAGATAGGCAGCTTCCAGAATATTGGTTTTTCCCTGGGCATTATCCCCGTAGAAAATGTTTGTCCCTTCATCAAGCTTCAGCGACAGGGTTTCATAATTCCTGTAATTTTTCAACTCTATGGATTCAATATACATAAATCACCCTACTGCTTCCGACTATTTTATGATTTTCACTTCCTGTCCCTGATAAGAAAGGACATCTCCCTCATACAGCTTACGTCCTCTTCTGGTATCCACCTCTCCGTTTACCAGAACTTCTCCGTCCTGAATGACATATTTAGCTTCAACCCCGTCCTGTACCAGGTTTGCGGCTTTTAAAGCCTGACCTAATTTAATAAATTCATCGCGTAATTTAATGGTTTCCATAGCTTCTCCTATCTGCTTACTGCATTGAAATTAACCGGAAGAATCAGATAGATGTACTGCTGATTATCGTCGCGGATAAAGCAAGGCGCCTTGGCATTCATCAAATAAATACTTACCTCTTCATCATCTATAACCTTCAGTGCATCGATTAAAAACTTGGGATTAAAGCCAATCATAATGTCTTTTCCCTCTTTTTCAATATCAATTTCTTCCTTCATGGAACCAATCTGAGAATCAATCTGCAGTTCCATCTGGCCGTCCTGAATGTTGATAATAATAGGCTTTTTATCCCCTTCTTTTACAAACAGAGTCGCACGGTCAATACAGTCTAAAAGCTCTCTTTTATTAATTTTTACCTTTGTTTCATAATCACTGGAAAGCATCTGGTCTACTTTGAAGTATTCTCCTTCAATCAGACGGGACACCACCTTTGTGTCATCAAATTCAAACAAAATGTGATTAGAAGAAAGATAAATATCTACCATATCTTCCAGTTCACCGGATAAAATCTTGCTGATTTCGTTCAGAGTTTTTCCGGGAACAACCACTTTACGGTCTTCACATTCTTCCTGTAAGCCAATTTTTCGAATGGAAATACGGTGTCCATCCAGAGAAATTACTCTTAACATATTATTTTCAATCTGGAAAAGCTCTCCTGTCATCAGCTTATTGTTTTCATTTACTGCAATGGAAAAGATCGTCTGACGAATAATTTCTTTTAAAGTAAACTGTGAAACCCGTATGCAGCCTTCTTTTTCTATTAAAGGTAAATAAGAAAAATCTTCTCCTGATTTTCCGGGAATATTAAATTTTGCTTTTTCACAGGTAATGGTTGCATTCAGTTTTTCATCTGTTTCAATAGTAACATCATTATCCGGAAGTTTGCGGACAATATCGGAAAAGATTTTTGCGTCCAGAGCCAGAACACCTTTTTCAATCACCAGTCCCTGAACACGGGTTTCAATGGCAAGTTCCATATCATTTGCCGTTAATTTAATATCATTGGTTGCTGCATCAATTAAGATACACTCCAGAATCGGCATAGTCGTTTTAGAAGGTACGGCTTTCATGACAATACTGACACTTTTTTGAAGTTCAGATTTTGGGCAAATAATTTTCATGTGTGAATAACTTCCTTTCTGTGTGAAGTGGGTAAATATATAAATAAATGAATAACAAATCCGTAGTAATCGCCGTAGGGGCTGTGAATATGTGAATAAGTTCCGAAACCCGTGAAAATACGGGCTTCAAGAGTATGGATAACTTTGTGGGTTCATGTTGAAGTTCATGTATAAATGCTGTTGATAGAAATGTGGGTAAAAAACCGCAAAATTTTTCAACAGAGTTGTCCACATATAATTCACATAGTATTCACTTTACATTGTGGATAAATTTCATGCTACTTTGAGGGGTTTATTTTTTTCTGTAAAATATCAATGATTTCTTTTGTGGATTCAGAGGTTTCCAGTTCTGCCTCAATTTTATTGATCCCATTCATAATGGTAGTGTGATCCCTGCCACCGAGAACCTTGCCGATATTTTTCAGTGTAACTTCTGTCATATGGCGGCACAGATACATGACAATCTGCCGTGGGAAAACAATCTTTGAGTTCCTCTTGTTTCCGGTGAGGTCAGCAGGAGATAAGTCAAAGTGTTCTGCTACAATATCAATGATGAGTTCCGGGGTAACGATACGTTTCTGATTCGGAGAAATAATATCTTTTAATACCTTTTCCGCTAAAGGCAGATTGATTTCGCTTTTTTCCAGATTTGCGTATGCCATGATTTTATTTAAAGCACCCTCAAGCTCACGAATATTGGATTTTATATTCTTGGCAATGTACTCAATGACTGCATCATCTATCTGATAGCCGTCTAATTCCTCTTTTTTTCTCAAAATTGCCATTCTGGTTTCATAGTCCGGAGAGGAAATATCTACAATTAAGCCCCATTCAAACCGGGAACGAAGACGATCCTCTAAAATTTCCATGTCCTTTGGCGGTTTATCTGAGGAGATGATAATCTGTTTTTTTGCGCCGTGCAGGGCATTAAAAGTATGGAAAAATTCTTCCTGTGTGGATTCCTTTCCTATAATGAACTGGATATCATCAATAAGCAGCACATCAATGTTCCGGTATTTTTCACGGAACTTAGACATGGTAGAATTATTGCCGTTACGGATAGATTCAATCAGCTCATTGGTAAAATATTCACTGGTAACATACAGCACCTTTGCATTGGAATTCTGCTGCAAAACATAGTGGGCAATGGAGTGCATCAAGTGGGTTTTTCCAAGACCTACACCTCCGTAGATAAACAGTGGGTTATAGGATTCACCCGGAGATTCTGCTACGGCAACAGAAGCAGCATGTGCCATTTTGTTATTATTTCCGACTACAAAGGTGTCGAAGGTATAGCGGGGATTTAAATTGGCTTTTGCAATGTTTTCGTTATGGTCAATAGGGCTTGCCACCGCTTTTTCCTTAATTTCCTCTTCAATTTCGTCAGGCAGAATAAAGGAAATCTCAAAATTTTCCCCGGTAGCCTCCGCAATGGCTACTTTTAAAGGAAGGAGATACTTCTTATTAATATAATCCAAAGCAATATTTTGGTTATTAATGTTGATAGTAACCACATTTCCCTCTACCTTATAGACCTTTAAGGGCTTAAGCCAGGTGGAAAAAGAAATGTCGGATACGTCATGTTCTACCTTAATCATGTTTAGAATCTCTGACCATTTTTCCTGAATTATGTGCATTTTTAATTCTCCTAAATCGTATTCTATGCCGGTTTTCAAACACAAAAAATATATGATTGACGGATTACTTCATTCAATCATAGGCAAAAAAAAGTATTATTATCTATATAATATAATAAAAAACCGTTTTTATCAATGAAAAGTTGAAGAGAAAATCCGTGTGGGTATGTGGATAAGTGTAGAAACTCCATTATTATAGGAAGAAATAGTTTTGAAAATGTGAAAAATTTGACAAAATGTGGGCTTGTTTATTTGTGGATTAAAATATGTGGATAATGAGGATTGTCTAAAAAGAAAAGAAGGTGGAAAAACAGTGATGTGAAAAATGTGTATAATGTAAAAAACAGAATCCACATGTCGAAAACCGTTGAAAAATAAGGGCTTTTAGAAATTGAAGGTAGAAGAATGTGAATATATAGGGGAAGTTATCCACATGTTATCCACAATTTGTGGATAAAGTTACGTCAACTGAAAAAATGTGAATAAGTGTGTGTATAAGAATATGGATAAAATTAGTTAAAGGGAAAAATCCAAAAAAGAATGTGGAAAGTGTGTGGAACTATGTGGACAACTATGCAGAGGGAAAAAGAAACAGAAAAAATGCCAGAAAAACCGCAGAAATAGAAAGAAAGTCTTGACGAATACCGACTTTATGAATATAATTGAAATGATGTTTTCTATCATGCATAGCTAGAAGTGACATCTGAATTAAATATTTATCGGAAAGATGTCCATATAATATAAGGGAGGTGCCTTGAATATGAAAATGACATTTCAGCCAAAGAAAAGACAGCGTTCCAAAGTTCACGGATTCAGAGCTAGAATGAGCAGTGCTGGCGGAAGAAAAGTTTTAGCTGCCAGAAGAGCAAAAGGAAGAAAAAAATTATCAGCATAAGACCGCAGACATGTGGTCTTTTCTTCTCTTTGCGGTAAAGGATAGAGTATATGAAATATTCGGAATCATTAAAAAAGAACAGAGATTTTCAGTTGGTTTACAAAAAGGGAACATCATTTGCCAATCGTTATCTGGTTATGTACATTAAGGAAAACCAACTGCAGCGTAACAGACTTGGGATATCAGTAAGCAAAAAAGTGGGAAACAGTATAGTAAGACATCATTTGACCAGATTGATAAGAGAAAGTTATCGCCTTAATGAAGAAAAATTTTGCTGCGGATATGATATAGTAGTTATTGTAAGAGTAAGTGGAAAGGAGCAGGGATTTCATGCGTTGGAAAGTGCCTTGCTGCATTTGGGAAAACTCCACAAAATAATGAGAAGTGAAGAGAATGAAAAAAATATTAATCGTCTTGATTAAAGGGTATCAGAAATATTTGTCACCGCTTAAAAGCACACGCTGCCCCTATATACCTACCTGCTCTCAGTACGGGTTGGAGGCAATCGAGAAATACGGCGCTCTTAAAGGAGGGCTTATGGCAGTATGGAGAATTTTAAGATGTAATCCTTTTTCAAAGGGTGGATATGACCCGGTACCGTAAAAGGAAAACAGAAGGTTTATCGGTTGAGAAAAACAGGAGGGTGACAAAAACAGAAGGAGGAAACTGTTTTGGGTGTGTTACTGACTAAGAGTACCATGCCGATTGTAAACTGGGTAGCGGAAGTGCTGGGCTGGCTTATGAACGGCATTTATAGCATTGGAGTCCATAACCTGGGTCTGTGTATCATTATCTTTACACTGATTATCTATGCGTTTATGACTCCACTTCAGATCAGACAGCAGAAATTTGCAAAAATGAATGCTGTTATGTCCCCTGAATTGCAGAAGATTCAGAAAAAATACAGAGGAAAAAAAGATCAGGCATCACAGATGAAAATGCAGGAAGAAACCATGGCCATTTACGAAAAATATGGGGTATCTCCTACAGGAAGCTGTCTGCAGATGTTAATTCAGATGCCGATTTTCTTTGCTTTGTATCAGGTTATTATTAAGATTCCGGGATATATCAGTGGAATCAGAGGAGTATTTGATTCTGCTGTTGCACATATTACTGATGTAAAGGGATATTCTCAGATTATCCTGAATTTTGTACAGCAGCACAAAATTACAAATGCCTATCTGCCTACGGAGGGAACTCTGACAGATAATCAGGTCGTAGACTTTTTGTATGCGCTGTCCCCGTCACAGTGGGATCAGCTTGCTGATGTAAACAAATTCCAGGGATTTGCAGATGTGTTAAATCAGGCTGCAGATACACTGCACCCTATGCAGAATTTCTTAGGTCTGAATATCGCAGATAATCCATGGGCGCTGATTCAGTCCGGTTGGAGTTCACACAGCTATCTGCTGATTATTGCAGCTATCTTAATTCCGGTTCTGGCATGGGCAACACAGGTGCTGAATATGAAGCTGATTCAGACAGAAAGCAATCCTGCCAACAACGGAAACGGAGGCTCTTCTACCATGGAAGCAACCATGAAGAGCATGAACATGATTATGCCTTTATTTACAGCATTTATCTGTTTCACATTCCCGGTTGGTATTGGTATCTACTGGATTATCGGTGCGGTTATCCGAAGCGTTCAGCAGCTGATTATCAACAGACGTCTGAATAACATGGATATGGACGAATTTATTCGTAAAAATAAAGAAAAGATGGACAAGAAGCGGGCAAAGAGAGGGGTTACAACCCAGAATATCAGCCAGCAGGCAAAGATGAGTGTCCGCAATATTGAAGAACCAAAGAGAAAGACTATTGCAGAAAAGAGCAATTCTGTAAAAAATACATCAGGCTACAGCACAGCAGTGCCTAAGACAAAGCCGGGAAGCCTGGCATCCAAGGCAAATATGGTGGCGCGGTTTGATGAGGAGCACAAAGGAAAAAAGAAATAAGGTAAGGGGGAAAAAGAATGGAATTCAAAGAGTTTTCGGCAAAAACGGTAGACGAAGCGATTACAAAGGCAAGTCTTGAATTTGAAACCTCCAGTGAAAATCTGGAAATTCAGGTTGTTTCTGAGGGAAAGACCGGATTTTTGGGATTTGGTGCAAAGCCGGCGATTATTAAGGTAAAAAGAAAAAAAGCAGCAGATGTTTCTGAAGAAATACCTGTAAAAAAAGAAACCCCGGTAAAAGCCAGAGAAGAGAAGAAGGAAGTCAAAAGTGCGCCTGTAAAAGAGCCGAAGCATGAGGTGTACAAGGAAACTGCTGAAAAAGAAGACGTACCGGTAAGGGAAAACGAGCGTGTACGGGAAGAAAGAAAAGCAGTGGTAAGAAGTGAAGAAGAAATTGCAGAAATTAAAGCAGAAGCTGAGAAATTCCTTACAGGAGTATTTAAAGCCATGGAGCTTCCTGTAGAAATCAAGATTCAGTACAAAGAGCCGGAAGGAAATCTGGACATTGAATTTGTAGGACAAGATATGGGAATCCTCATTGGTAAGAGAGGACAGACACTGGATTCTCTCCAGTACCTTACAAGCCTGGTGGTAAATAAAGGCAGACAAGGCTATATCCGTGTAAAGCTGGATACAGAGGACTACAGAAACAGAAGAAAAGAAACACTGGAAAATCTGGCAAGAAGTATTGCTTACAAAGTAAGAAAAACCAGAAAAACAGTATCTTTAGAACCTATGAACCCATATGAAAGAAGAATCATTCATTCTGCTCTGCAGGGCAACCGCTATGTGGAAACCTACAGTGAAGGAAATGAACCTTACCGTCATGTGGTAGTAAAGTTAAAAAACAGATAACAGCATAAGGTAAAACATAATTATTCTAGGTGAAAGCGCGAATAACAAGGGTATCTCCCTGCGCTTTTGCCTTTTCTTTTTAAAGGAGGGATTTTATGACAGACACCATAGCCGCAGTAGCCACTGCCATGACTGCATCAGGAATCGGCATTATCCGAATCAGCGGTCCGGACAGCCGCAAAATTGTGGGAAAAATATATTGTTCCAAAAACGGAAAAAAGCGAATCGAAGAAGTGCCTTCCCATACCATAAATTATGGTTTTATCTGTGATGGAAAGGAAACCATAGATGAAGTTCTGATTATGGTAATGGACGGACCCAGAAGCTATACAGGAGAAGATACGGTAGAGATTGATTGTCACGGCGGTGTACTTGCCATGAAAAGAGTGCTGGAAACTGTGGTCAAATATGGGGCAAGACCGGCAGAGCCGGGAGAATTTTCAAAAAGGGCGTTCTTAAACGGCAGAATGGATTTATCTCAGGCAGAGGCGGTTATCGATATCATTAACGCACAAAATGAGTATGCTCTGAAAAGTTCTCTGGGACAGTTAAGGGGAAATATTCAAAGGGTGATTAAAGAAATCAGAGAACGGATTATTTATCAGATTGCCTATATCGAATCCGCCCTGGACGATCCGGAACACATCAGTATAGATGGTTACGGAGAAGAGCTGAAAAAAGAGGTGGACAATCTGCTTTTGAAGCTGGAAGGGCTTTTACAGACCGTGAGAGAAGGAAAGCTGATGAAAGAGGGAATTAAAACCGTGATTGTGGGAAAACCCAATGCAGGAAAATCTTCTCTTTTAAATACGTTGGTAGGCGAGGAGCGCGCCATTGTCACAGATATTGCAGGTACCACCAGGGACGTTCTGGAGGAAACCATTGTGCTTCATGGCATTTCCCTTCGTATGCTTGATACTGCGGGAATCCGCAGTACAGAGGACGTGGTGGAAAAAATCGGTGTCAAAAAAGCGGTTGAGTCTGCAAAGGACGCGGATTTAATTCTGTATGTGGTGGATTCTTCTGTGCCATTAGATGAAAATGATGAAGAAATTATGGGGATTTTGCAGGACAAACGAGCCATTGTCATTTTGAATAAAGCAGATTTGCAGCAGGTAGTGACAGAAGAGGACTTAAGGAAAAAGACAGACCACCCCATTGTAACCATTTCAGCAAGAGAAGAAGAGGGAATTGACTTGCTGGAGCAGCAGATTAAAAAGCTGTTTTTTGAGGGAGAGCTATCCTTTAATGATGAGATTTATATTACAAATGTACGCCATAAGGCAGCCTTGGATGAGGCTGAAAAAAGTCTGGAACTGGTAAAAAACAGCATTGAAATGCAGATGCCGGAGGATTTTTTTTCCATAGATTTGATGAATGCGTATGAGGCGTTGGGAAGTATTATCGGAGAATCCGTGGGAGAGGATTTGGTGAATGAAATTTTCTCAAAGTTTTGCACAGGCAAATAAAAAAATGTGGATAATTCACCGGAAATCATGAGAGATTGTTGATAAAACAGGAGAAAACAGAAATGAGTGTATTAGAAGAAAAATATGATATTGCCATTGTGGGAGCCGGACACGCAGGTTGCGAGGCAGCTCTGGCATGTGCCAGACTGGGACTTGAAACCATTATGTTTACTGTCAGTGTGGACAGCATTGCACTGATGCCCTGCAACCCCAATATCGGCGGTACGTCCAAAGGACATCTGGTTAGGGAAATTGATGCTCTGGGCGGTGAAATGGGAAAAAATATTGATAAAACCTTTATTCAGTCTAAAATGCTGAATGTATCCAAAGGTCCTGCCGTACATTCCCTTCGTGCTCAGGCAGACAAGCAGGAATATACAAGAGAGATGAGGAAAACTCTGGAAAATACAGAGCATCTTACAATCCGCCAGGCGGAGGTTACCGAAATTCTGGCAGAAGATGGAAAAGTAAAGGGCGTGAAGACTTATTCCGGCGCCGAATACCATACAAAAGCTGTGGTACTTTGTACAGGTACTTACTTAAAGGCAAGGTGTATTTATGGTGACGTGAGCAATTATACTTCAGGCAGCCAATTATCTTACAGATTCTCTGAAAAAGCTGGGTGTGGAAATGTTCCGCTTTAAGACAGGAACCCCGGCGAGAATTGACAGAAGAAGCGTGGATTTTTCTAAAATGGAGGAGCAGTTTGGAGATGAAAAGGTGGTTCCGTTTTCCTTTTCCACAAACCCGGAGGACGTGCAGATTGAGCAGGAATCCTGTTGGCTTACCTATACCAATGAGAAAACTCATGAGATTATCCGAAGCAACCTGGACCGTTCGCCTCTGTATTCCGGCATGATAGAAGGGACAGGCCCAAGATACTGTCCGTCTATTGAGGATAAGGTGGTAAAATTTGCGGATAAAAACAGACATCAGGTATTCATTGAACCGGAAGGACGCTATACCAATGAAATGTATGTGGGAGGCATGTCCAGCTCTCTTCCCGAAGACGTGCAGTATGAAATGTACCGCTCTGTTCCGGGACTTGAGCATGTAAAAATCGTGCGGAATGCCTACGCGATTGAATATGATTGTATCAATGCCAGACAGCTTTATCCCACACTGGAGTTTAAGAACATAAAGGGACTGTTTTCCGGAGGTCAGTTCAACGGAAGTTCAGGTTATGAGGAAGCAGCAGCTCAGGGACTTGTGGCAGGTATTAATGCCGCTATGGAGGTGCTTGGAAAAGAGCAGATGATACTGGATCGTTCCGAGTCCTATATCGGTGTGTTGATTGATGATTTGGTCACAAAGGAGAATCATGAGCCATACCGTATGATGACCAGCCGTGCAGAATACCGTTTGCTGCTTCGTCAGGATAATGCAGACCTGAGGCTTCGGGAAAAGGGATATCAGGTGGGACTGGTATCACAGGAGCAGTATGATTATATTCAGTGGAAAAAGGAAAAAATCGCAGAAGAAGCAGAGCGCATGGAGCATGTGCATGTAGGCGCCGTAAAAGAGGTACAGGAACTTTTGGAAAAATACGGAAGCACACCGCTAAAAAACGGGATTTCCCTTGCAGATTTAATCCGAAGACCGGAACTGAGCTATGATATTGTAGCGCCATTTGATAAAAAAAGACCGGAATTGCCGGAAGATGTGAGAGAACAGGTAAACATTAACATTA
Organism: Blautia argi; assembly: GCF_003287895.1. Taxonomy (NCBI): domain Bacteria; kingdom Bacillati; phylum Bacillota; class Clostridia; order Lachnospirales; family Lachnospiraceae; genus Blautia; species Blautia argi. The sequence goes on from NZ_CP030280.1 coordinate 59,124, forward strand.
AGTATGATGGTTACATTAAGCGCCAGTTAAAGCAGGTAGAAGGCTTTAAAAAGCTGGAAACAAAGAAGCTGCCTCAGGATATGGATTATGATGCAATCAGCGGTCTGCGTATTGAAGCAAAGCAGAAATTAAAGGAATACCGCCCTGTGTCCGTAGGACAGGCGTCCCGTATTGCAGGGGTATCCCCGGCAGATATTTCTGTGCTTTTGGTGTATATGGAAACCTACAGACGAAACAGATAAAGGAGAGCATGTCATGAGTTATGATTTAACCCTTCTTAGGCAGGCTTGTGAGGAATACAGAATCAGCCTGAGTGAAAAGCAGGAGCAGCAGTTTATACAGTATTATGAGCTTCTTGTAGAGTGGAATAAGGTGATGAATCTCACCGGAATTACGGAATTTGAGGAGGTTTTGGTAAAGCATTTTGCAGACAGTCTGTCCATTGCAAAGGGTTTGGATATAAATAAAATACAGTCCTGCATAGATGTAGGAACCGGTGCAGGGTTTCCGGGGATTCCGTTAAAAATTGCCTTTCCTCATCTGAAGGTGACGCTTTTGGATTCTCTGAATAAAAGGCTGAACTTCTTAAATGAAGTTATCAGCCAACTGGGGCTTGAAAAAATTGAAACCGTTCATGGAAGAGCGGAGGACGCAGCGAAAAAGCCGGAGTACAGAGAGCAGTATGATTTGAGCGTGTCAAGGGCAGTATCCCGTCTGGCGTCCCTGTGCGAGTATTGTATGCCTTATGTAAGACCAGGCGGAGTATTTGTGTCCTATAAGGCAGAAAAGGCGTCAGAGGAGCTTGCAGAGGCAAAGAAAGCCATTGCCGTTATGGGAGGAAAGCTGCAGAAGATAGTGGATTTCCGGCTTTGCGGTACGGATATGGAGAGAACTCTGCTTGTGATTAAAAAGGAAAAGAATACGCCTAAAAAGTATCCGAGAAAAGCAGGAACACCAACCAGGGAACCAATATTGTAAAAAGTGTATTTACGAAAATAGACAAACGTTTGCGTGAAAGCTATATAAATTTGCGCAAACTCTATTTTATGTAAAGTAAAACGATTGAGCATGCTTGTTTTCACTAAAGATGAGCATGCTCAATCCTTTCATATGCTCAAAAAACAGCCGGAAAAGTTTTTTGGGAGCATAGAGCAGCAAAAAAGAAAGATGCTGCAAGTATAACTTCTCCATTTCACAGAAAAAACACATTCTCGTCTAATTTTTATCACAAATTTCCCATAGAATAAATAAATCAGGGGCTGTTACAGCTCTGTACATAATTAAAGGAGGGAAAATTTTGGTTGAGGTAAGAAATCTGGTAAAAAAATATGGCAACCATATGGCGGTAAATCATTTGAATTTTACCATTGAGAAAGGGAAAATTTACGGCTTTCTTGGACCGAATGGTGCGGGAAAATCTACGACTATGAATATGATTACCGGGTATATTGCATCTACAGAAGGTGAAATTCTCATTGATGGACACAATATATTAGAAGAACCGGAGGTGGCAAAGAAGAAAATCGGATATTTGCCGGAAATTCCGCCTTTGTATGTAGATATGACTGTTCTGGAATATTTGAGATTTGCAGCAGAATTAAAGGGAATTCCCAAAAGTAAAAGGGCAGAGAATATTAAAGAAGTTATGTCAACTACAAAACTGGACAGTGTAAAAAACAGATTAATTAAAAATCTTTCTAAGGGTTACAGGCAGAGAGTAGGACTGGCACAGGCGCTTTTAGGATACCCGGAAATTATTATTTTAGACGAGCCTACGGTAGGTCTGGATCCAAAACAGATTATTGAAATCAGAGATTTGATTAAAAGTCTGGGAAACAGGCATACCGTAATTTTAAGTTCCCATATTCTTTCTGAGGTAAGCGCTGTGTGTGATCATGTGCTGATTATAGATAAGGGAAGGCTGGTTGCAAGTGATTCGCCTGAGAATCTCAGTAGGGTGATGTCAGGGGCAAATGCGCTGGAGATTACGGTAAAGGGAAAGGAAGAGGTTATCCGGAAAGCCTTAGATATGGTGGAGAACATAGAGGAACTTGTTTATCACCAGTCCATAGTAAAAGATGCCTGTGATTTCACGGTAAAGATTACAGGAGAACAGGACATGCGGGAAAATATCTTCTTTGCCCTGGCTGAAGCCAAATGTCCGATTCTGAAAATGCAATCCAGCAATATGAGTCTGGAGGAGGTCTTCCTGAAATTAACAGATAATGCGGGGCGTTCTGTGTTGGAAGAGGATTCTGTTTTTGAAGCTGACAATGAGGAAGAGCTTTTGCAGCAGGAGGCAAAAGAAGAATCAGAGGAAGCTTTAATAAATGAAAATACTGCTGAGAGCGGAGAAGAGGAGGAAGAGTAAGAGATGCTGGCAGTTTATAAAAAGGAATTGAGAGGATATCTGACCTCGATGATTGGCTATGTGTTTGTGGCGTTTGTTTTGCTGATATCGGGTATTTATTTTACTGCGTATAACCTGCAGTTTGCAAGTCCTGATTTTGGTATGACTTTAAATTCTGTAACCTTTATTTTTCTCATTATCACGCCGATTCTGACCATGAAGATTCTGGCAGAGGAGAAGAAAAATAAAACCGACCAGCTTCTTTGGACGGCTCCGGTTCCTGTATGGAAAGTGGTTATGGGGAAATATCTGAGTATGGTGACCATGTATTTGATTCCTGTGGCAATTGTCGGTCTTTATCCTCTTATTATGGGGAAATACGGTACGGTTTCTTATGCCATGGCGTATACAGCCCTTCTGGGCTTCTTCTTCCTGGGCTGCGCGCAGATTGCAGTGGGAATGTTTTTGTCTTCCGTGACAGAGAGTCAGGTCATTGCGGCGGTTCTGACCTTTGGCGTGTTGTTTTGCAGTTTTATGATGGACGGAATTGAAAGCTTTTTTTCGGATACTGCCATAACCTCTATGGTAGCGTTTCTTCTTCTGGCAATTTTGCTGGGCGTGGTGCTTTATCAGATGACAAAAACCCTTAGTCTGTCTGTAGGTGTCAGTGTGATACTGGGCGCCAGTGTGGTGCTTATATATTTTATAAAGCCGGAAATTTATTCCGGATTGATTCAGAAGGTTTTAGGGCTTCTGGCAATTGCCAATCAGTTTGACAGCTTTGTGGGTGGTGTTTTAGATATTACGGGTATTTTCTATATGCTTTCCGTTATCTGTATTTTTGTATTTCTGACTGTTCAGTGTATACAAAAACGGCGTTGGAGTTAAAGCGAGCTTATTTTGAGGAAAGGAAATGCAGATATGAAGAAAATAAATGTGAAAGAAATGATGAGAAAGCATAAGGAACAGAAAACGCAAAATAAAAAGATTCTAAAGCATGGGGCATACAGCATGGCAGTGACGGCTGTGGTGATTGCAATTGTTGTAGTTCTGAATCTGGTAGTACAGGAAATTCCTTCAAAATACAGAGAAATTGACCTGAGCAGCCAGAAACTCTACACTATTGGAGAGCAGACAGAAAAGCTTTTAAAAAGTCTGAAAAAGGACGTGGAGCTGTATTATATTGCCCAGGACGGTTCCGAGAGCAGTGATATAGAAAAGCTGTTGGAAAAGTATGAAGAGGGAAGCAAGCATGTAAAGGTAGAACAGAAGGATCCTGCAGTTTATCCACAGTTTGCTGCTCAGTATACTTCTGAGTCAATCAGCAACAACAGTATCATTGTGGTCTGTGGAGAGAAAAGCAAGGTTGTAGACTATAATTCCATGTACGAAACTTCTATTAATTACCAGACTTATTCCCAGGAAGTAACCGGGTTTGATGGAGAGGGTCAGCTTACCAGTGCAATTAACTATGTAGTGTCTGAGGATATGCCGATTTTGTATACGCTGGAAGGGCATGAAGAGGCTTCTATGAGTGAAACCATGAAGGAAATTGTGGAAAAGGCAAATATCCAGATGAAGAGTCTGAATCTGCTGTCAGAGGAAGCAGTACCTGAGGATACTGCATGTCTGTTTATTTTTGCACCTGCCACAGATTTTACAAAAGAAGAAGCAGATAAGGTTATTGAGTATTTGGAAAATGGCGGAAAGGCTTTGGTTGTATCTAATTATACAGACAAGGAGATGCCTAATTTTGAAGCGGTTCTGGAAAATTACGGCGTTCAGCCTGTAGATGGAATTGTAGTGGAAGGAAATACAGATAATTATGTTTCTCAGAATCCCTATTATCTTCTTCCGAATGTAGAAAGCGGAGAAATTACTTCTGAGCTTTCCTCTAAGAGCAGATATGTGCTTATGCCTTTAGCCCAGGGGATTCGACAGACAGAGAATATGAGAGATACACTGGAAATCACCAGCCTTCTCACAACCTCTGACAGTGCATATTCCAAGACAAATCTGGAAGAAATGCAGACTATGGAAAAGGAAGAAGGAGATATATCCGGTCCCTTTGATTTGGCGGTATCTATTCAGGAAAGCGTAGGAGAGGAAAAGGAAACGCAGATTGCTTACTTTGCATCAGCGGCGTTGTTTAACGACAGTATGAATGCCATGGTTTCAGGGGCGAACTATGAATTAATGTCAGCAGTTATTTCCTGGCTTTGCAGCAAAGAGAACAGCAATCCGATTTCCATTCCGGTAAAAACTTATGATACCACCAGACTTATGGTATCTACAGCAGACATTAATTTCTGGAGTATTTTTGTCACAGGTGTGATTCCGGTATGTATTTTGCTTGTTGGTTTTGGAATTTGGATAAAGAGGAGAAAACAGTAATATGAAAAAACAGAAAAAAGGGCTTCTGGCAGCCATTGTTGTTCTGGTTCTTCTCATAGGTGTTTATCTGGCGCTGCGGGCAGCAGCGCCGGAGGAAGACCAGTCTGCATCAACAGAGGCGGATACAAAAACAGCATTTGAGATAAAAGCAGAGGATATTTCAGAGCTTTCCATAGAAAATGGCAAGGAGAGCTATCATTTTTCTCGTAAAGAGGATAAATGGACTTACACAGAAGATGAGAACTTCCCCCTTAGTGAGTCACAGATTCAGAATGTAGTATCCAATCTGACTTCTATATCAGCAGTGAGAGAATTGGAAAATACAGAAAATTTAGCAGATTATGGATTAGATAATCCGGAAATACAGGTGACTGTAACAGATATAGAAGGAAAAGAAACAGAGTTAAAATTTGGCGATATCAATGACGCTGTGTCAGGCTGCTATATGAGCAAAAGTGGAAGCCACAAAGTTTATCTGGTAGATTCTTCCGTGAAAACCGGATTGGAAGTGAAGCTTACAGATTTGGCGGAAAAGGAAGAAATACCATCGATTGCGGCTTCTTCCGTAAAAAAGGTAGAAATAAACCGTAATAATGAAACACAGACTTTGGGAGAAGAGAAATCCTCGGAAACAGGTTGGAGCTATAAAGACAGTGACGGTAGGATAATTGCAGCAGATAGTTCTAAGACAGGAGAATATATGAATCAGTATTCCACTGTAGCATGGAATGATTTTGTTGCCTATGACACAGATAATCTGGCGGAGTATGGACTGGATAATCCAACAAAAGTTACTATTGATTATCAGGTGACAGAAAGTGTTCCTGAAGAGAAAGTGAAAGATACGGAGGAAGATGAGAAAGCCGACTCTGGAGAAAATGGTTCAGAAAAAGATGAGCATGCTCAGGGAGAAACAGAGGCTGTAAAAGAAGTAACGGTGGATAAGCAAGTGGTCTTTCTTATTGGAAAGCAGGACACAGAAGGAAATTATTATGCGAAGTTACAGGACGGTAAGTATGTATATACGCTATTGCAAAGTACTGTAGAGAGCATGCTCAATATAAATCCGGAAGAACTGGTGAGCAGTCTGGTGTCAGACTATTCCTTTGCTGACCTGGATAAGGTGACTTTTGTGAGAAATGAGCAGACGTATGCGGCTGTGAAAAAAGAGGTAGAAAAGGAGAAGAGTCCCAAAGGAAAAAACAGTGAGGAAGAGGACGCAGAGCCGGAAACAGAAACAAAATATTATCTAAACGATAAAGAAATTGATAAAAATCTTTTTACAACCTTTTTTAGCACAGTTACTTCTATGGAATGGCAGGAACAGATAAAGAATGCTCAGGTCCAGGGTACGCCGGAGATGATGATTACTTTTGAAAAAGAGGGAGGTATTCAGAATACAGTTGAATATTATCCTTATGACACAAATTTCTATCTGGAAAAAGATACGAAGGGAAACGAAACTCTGGTTAATAAAATGAAAGTAAAAGAAATGCTAGATTCCTTTGATTCTATGATAAAAAAATGGGAGAAAGGGAAAGAATAGCAATAAATGAGATGTTAGACAGATGAAGAAAACTATAAGTAAAAATGTTTCATGTGAAACATTGGCATAGAATGGAAATAAAGGAGAAAAGGTACAAGGAGATTTTAAACATGTAGGTGAGAAAGAGGAGAATGTTTCACGTGAAACACTCTCCTCTTTCTCATAAATAAAAATTAAAGGTAGATGTTTAAAGTTTCTAAAAAATCTTCGGAAGTTTCTAACTGTGGCAGATGTTTAGCTCGTTTCAATGTGCAGGTTTCTACTGCAGGATTTAATTCTGTATAGGTATGTGCAATTTCTTCTCCATCGGGTTCTGCTTCTCCTGTGAGAATTACAATGCTTTGGTTAATATTTTTCAAAGCATGGGTAATGCTGTTATTTGTATAGAGCCCACAAATGCTGGAAAGTAAGAATTTGGAGTGACCAAAATCCTTGTGGGCTGCTTCATAGTAGGTATCAATCAGTTCTGGCGTAATATGGAAAGGATTGTACAGGTATTTTTCAGTAAATAAAAGTTGTACGTTGCTTTGACTGCTTTTCATATTGTATATCAGGGTGCCAAATACAGGTATTTCCAATAAAAACTTATAAAGCTTGCTACGTTTGCCAGGGGCTTTATTCAAGCTTGCCGGTGCAGGAGGATTTATCAGAAGTAATTTACCAAACAAATCCGGTTCACTGTGGCAGGCAAGTAGTACAAAGGAAGCTGAGTAACCGCAGACAGCAATATCTGTTTTCTCATGAATTACATTTTTGATAAAATCGCATACAAGCTGAACATATAAATAATTTGTATAAGTAATTTTTGGCTTTTCTGAACGTCCGCATCCAAGTAAATCAACAGCATATACGGTATGCTGTTTTGCCAGTTCATCTATCACCTGATTCCACTCATAAGCAGAACTATAAACCGTTAAATCATGAATTAAAAGGAGTGGAGAACCGCTTCCCTTCTTTTGATAATAAATATTACCGAAACGCCAGTTATAGAAATTTTTCGCAGAAGAATGCAACAGATTTTTAAGTGCTGCTGTAGCGAAAATAATACGATTGATTACATAAATGACGCCTGTTGCTAAGGTGAAAAGAATGCTTATAGTTAGCAACTTATGCTTGTTTTTCCTCATGAAAATGTACACCTCCTAAAAAGAATATATATAAATATTATAAAACATTCAAATAGAATATACAAGAAAAAATGGCACTGTTCAAAAAGTGTTTAAATAGCTTGTGGAAGAAAAAGAATGTTTCACATGAAACATTGTTCTGGCAATCAAATAGGAAAGGTGTTATAATGATTTGTGATATATTACACATAAAGATACTCATCATAATAAGGGGAAATTTAAGTGGGAAGAATTATTGCAATCGCAAATCAAAAAGGTGGCGTAGGAAAATCCACTACAGCCATTAATCTGTCTGCATGTCTTGCGGAAAAAAATCAAAAAGTGCTTTTGATTGACATCGACCCTCAGGGAAATACAACCAGCGGCGTAGGGGTTGATAAAGATAATGCAGAGGCAACGCTTTATGAATTACTGGTAGGAGCTTGTGAGTTAAAGGATTGTATCATTGAAAATGTATATGAAAACTTATCCTTGATTCCTGCAAATGTAAATCTTGCTGGTGCAGAAATAGAATTAGTAGGCGTTGAAGGCAGAGAATATCTGCTAAAAAATCAGATTGACACAATTAAGGATAAGTATGATTTTGTTATTATGGATTGTCCCCCATCGTTAAACATTTTAACAATCAATGCTATGACCACAGCAAACTCCGTGTTAGTTCCAATTCAGTGTGAATATTATGCGCTGGAAGGATTAACTCAGTTGATTCATACCATTGAACTGGTGCAGGAAAGACTAAATTCTGAGCTGGTTATTGAAGGGGTTGTATTCACCATGTATGATGCAAGAACGAATCTCTCTCTTCAGGTTGTGGAAAATGTAAAGAATAATTTAAATCAATCCATTTACAAAACCATTATTCCGAGAAATGTCCGTCTGGCTGAGGCTCCCAGCTATGGTATGCCGATTAATCTGTATGACACAAGGTCTGTGGGTGCAGAAAGCTATCGACTTTTAGCTGAAGAGGTTTTGAATAGGGAGGAAGAGGAATGACGGTAAGAAAGGGAGGATTAGGAAGAGGACTTGACGCAATGATAAGTGAAACTGCTGTCAATCCTAAATCAGCGGCAGCTAAAAAGCCGGCTATTCGTACTGTGAATACAAGTAAAAAAGACACAGAAGAAAAAAAGGAACTGGAAGGTTCGGCGCTGATGGTTAAGATGACACAGATAGAACCCAATCAAAGTCAGCCGAGGAAGCAATTTGATGAAGATGCGCTTCTTGAGTTATCTGAGTCTATTAAACAGTTCGGTGTGCTTCAGCCTCTTTTAGTTCAGAAAAAAGGGGATTATTATGAAATTATTGCAGGGGAAAGAAGATGGAGAGCTTCAAAGCTTGCAGGCGTGAAGGAAGTACCAGTTATTGTCAAGGATTTTACGGAGCAGGAAACTGTGGAGATTTCCCTTATTGAGAACATTCAGCGAGAAAATCTGAATCCCATTGAAGAAGCAGCAGCCTATAAACGTTTGATGGACGAATTTCATCTGAAACAGGACGCTATTGCTGAGAGAGTTTCCAAAAGCAGAACAGCAGTAACAAACTCTATGCGTCTTTTGAAACTGGACGAGAGAGTACAGCAAATGCTGGTAGATGAAATGCTTACAACAGGACATGCCAGAGCTTTACTGCCAATAGAAAATAAGGAAGAGCAGTATGCAGCCGCAGTAAAGGTGTTCGACGAAAAATTAAACGTAAGAGAAACAGAAAAACTGGTTAAGATGCTTTTAAATCCAACAGACCCCAAGCCTGAGAAAGAAAAAAATACAGCGGAAGACCTGGCGTATGAACATTTGGAAGAAAAAATTAAAAGCATTATAGGATCAAAGGTTGCTATACGCAGAAAAAATCACGACAAAGGAAAAATAGAAATCGAATACTATTCCCAGGAAGAACTGGAACGTATTGTGGAACTATTGGAAAGTGTAAAGTAAAAGGAGTGCAACATACACATGAAGAATTTTATTAACAGTCTTCAGTCCTGCTCCGGTATTTTATTACTTATGCTTTTAATAGTTGTGGTAATACTATTAGTATGCGTGTTTAATTTATCATTGGGACTTAACAGACTGAGTAGAAAATACGCTATTTTCATGAAGGGAAAAGATGCACAATCTCTGGAAAAGCTGTTTAAGAGAAAGTTTGATTTGATTGAAAAGCTGGCGGTGAATTCAGAGATAAACTCAGAAAATATTACAAAGCTGGAAAAATTGCAGAATATGATGCTGGATAAATACGGTATCGTAAAATATGATGCATTTGAGGATATGGGTGGTAAGCTGAGTTTTGTGCTGGCAATGCTGGATAATAATAATACAGGCTTTTTGCTGAATGCGATTCACAGTCGTGAAAACTGTTTCCTCTATATTAAGGAAATAGTGAATGGCGAATCTTATGTGGCGCTTAGTGACGAAGAGGTTGAAGCGTTGAGAAAAGCTGTGAATTTTGGTATTGAAGAAAATGAATTTGACATATAATTCATAAGAATTAAGAAGAAAAGGAGATTAAAGATGTTAGATATTAGATTTTTGAGAGAAAATCCAGATGTGGTAAGACAGAATATTAAGAATAAATTCCAGGATAGCAAGCTTCCATTGGTAGACGAAGTTATTGAGCTGGATAAGAGAAATAGAAAAATCAAACAGGAAGTAGAAGCCTTAAGAGCAGACAGAAATAAAATTTCCAAAATGATTGGCGGTTTGATGAAGGAAGGAAAAAGAGAAGAAGCAGAAGAGGCAAAAAAACAGGTTACGGCTAATGCAGAAACCGTAGAAAAACTTTCTGCTGAAGAAAAAGAAGTGGAAGAAAAAATCAAAACCATTATGATGACAATTCCGAACATCATTGACCCGTCTGTTCCTATTGGAAAAGATGACAGTGAAAATGTGGAAGTACAGAAATACGGAGAACCGGTTGTGCCGGATTATGAGATTCCATATCATGCAGATATTATGGAAAGCTTTAATGGTATTGACCTGGACAGCGCAAGAAAAGTAGCCGGAAACGGATTTTATTATCTCATGGGAGATATTGCGAGATTACATTCAGCAGTGATTTCCTATGCAAGAGATTTTATGATTGATCGCGGATTTACCTATTGCATTCCACCTTATATGATTCGTAGCGATGTGGTGACAGGCGTTATGAGTTTTGCGGAAATGGACGCCATGATGTATAAGATTGAAGGAGAAGACCTGTATCTTATCGGAACCAGCGAACATTCCATGATTGGTAAATTTATTGATACCATTATTCCGGAGGAAGAATTGCCAAAAACTCTGACAAGCTATTCTCCATGTTTCCGTAAAGAAAAAGGCGCACATGGACTGGAGGAAAGAGGCGTATACAGAATTCATCAGTTTGAGAAACAGGAGATGATTGTGGTTTGTAAGCCGGAAGAAAGTCCTATGTGGTTTGATAAATTGTGGCAGAACACCGTAGATTTATTCCGTTCTCTGGATATTCCGGTAAGAACACTGGAATGCTGCTCCGGAGATTTGGCTGATTTGAAGGTGAAATCTGTAGACGTGGAAGCATGGTCACCAAGACAGAAGAAATATTTTGAAGTAGGAAGCTGCTCTAATCTGGGTGATGCACAGGCAAGAAGACTGAAAATCCGTGTGAACGGTAAGGGTGAAAAATATCTTGCACACACACTGAATAATACTGTTGTTGCACCGCCGAGAATGTTAATTGCATTCCTGGAAAACAATCTGCAGGCAGATGGTTCTGTGAAAATTCCGGAAGCATTAAGACCATACATGGGCGGCAAGGAAGCGATTATTCCGAACAAATAAATGGAGGTTGCGTATTGCACAGTTATTTAAAAGCAATCGGTTTTTCTGATATTACAGATAAAAAGGAGCTGGACGCAATCCTGAAAGAAGTTATCCAAATGTATGATGAAAAAATTGTGATTGAAGACAGCAGACACCGTTTGTTTGCAGAATTGTCAAAGATGTTTGGGTGTGATTTCGGGATTACTGTGTGCGGAGAATACGATGAAAATAATGAGTTCCAGATGGAATATTATTTTCCGTATTTCCGCGGCACAGGCGTTACCCTGAGGGAGCAGGTCAGTATTGAAAAGCATGCAGGAAAGGAATCCTTTGCCGGAGCATGTGATGACATGCGGATAGGAGTCACGATTATTTTCTATCTGCAGAATGCAGGGGAATATCTGACCCAGAGAGGAAGAGGAAACTTTTCCGGTGGGGCATACAGTGTGACTTTATCCGGATTGGCAAGGACAGGAACAATTCTTCTTCCTGTTTGGAAATCAGAAGGGCAGGAAATTCAGAACCGCATGGACGCGGCAAATCGCGGCAGGCTTATAGCAGCAGCGAAAAACGGGGACGAAGAGGCAATGGAGAGCCTTACCATTGAGGATATGGATACTTATGCTATGATTTCCAAAAGAATTGAAAACGAGGACATTTACAGTATTGTAGATACATATTTTATGCCGTATGGAATGGAATGTGATTTATACAGCATTATGGGTGAAATTCTGGAATGTTCAAAAATGCATAATGTCAGAACTGAAGAAGCTGTTTACGAAATGCGGATAGCATGCAATGATATAGAACTGGACGTCTGCATCAATGAAAAAGATTTGATGGGGATTCCTGAAGTGGGAAGACGGTTTAAGGGAGTTGTGTGGCTGCAGGGCTATGTAGAATTTGGTATGATGTAAAGAAAGAGCTGTCACTTGAAAACACAGTGGGAACAGGATATGATTCCGGGTAAGTGTTTGGGGTGGCAGCCTTTTTTAGAAATAAACCGCTTGAAATACGGGAGGACAGTATGAAAAACATAACGGCAAAATTACAAAAATGGATAAACCGCTCATTCAGACGGCGAATCTCGGTGTTTTTGATACCAATGATTTTGACATTCATACTCGTTGTGAGTGCTGTTAGTTATTATGTTTACGATTCATCGATACTCAGAGAAATGAAAAAAAATATTACAGGAACTGTAGAACAGGGGAATTATACGGTTGATTTGTATTTTCAAGATGTGAAGACAACAATTGTTCAGCTTACGGATAATGACAGTCTTCTCTATATGTTGCAAAATTACGATAAAATGTCTCCCACTGAAAAATATTATAAACAGATGGAAATAGATGAAGCACTTATGAATACCAGTTTGATAAGAGATCATATTTCTGACTGCATCATTGTAGGGTTAAACGGTTATCAGACCAATATGCCGGACCGGCAAAAACTCAAGTATAACAAAAAAATTTTAGAAGAAGAGTGGCTGCAGACTTATTTAAAAAAAGATAAAAAGTTTTTCTTTACACCCTCTCATCTGGCAGATTATTATCCTGATAATACAGAAAAAAAGCAGGTGAATTCAGTTGTTCTTCCTGTTGAGCCTTATGGAGAGAGGCTGGGATATATCATTGTAGATATGGATTTTGGGCGTATGAATGAAATCATAAGCGCACGAAGTGATATGGGAGAACTCCGCTATCTGATAATAGATGAAAAGGGGCAAATTATTTTTTCTGATGATTGTGAAAAAATCAATAAAAATCTACCTGCTCATGCACTGAAAAATATGAAAAAAAGCAATAATTTTTATTTCAAAGATGGAAATAAAAATTATTTTTGCGTACATGAGAAGAGTATTACAACAGGCTGGGAATTATTAGGACTGATTCCGGAAGATAATATAAAAAAGCCTGCTATCCAGCTTTTAAAGCTTCTCTGTTTCAGTATATTGCCCTGTTTTATGTTGATTGCTATTTTTGCAGCAACGGCAATTTCCGGAAGAATAAGAAAACCATTAGATGAACTTGTAGAGCAGATGAAAAAAGTGGATATTGAAGAACCGAAAAACTTTCATGTGGAAAATAGTGTTGGCGAAATTGAAAATCTGGCACAAAAGATAACGGAGATGATTGAAAGAATCAATAATTTAGTGGAACAGGTATATGTGGCGGAAATGCGGAGTAAAGATGCGCAGATAGAAGCATTAATCAGTCAGATTCAACCGCATTTTTTATATAATACGTTGCAGCTTATAAAGACAGAAGCCGCACTTGGAGAATCCCGAAATGCAGCAGAAACTGTAAATTATTTAAGCCGTTTCCTACGTTATACAGTAAATAACCAGGAATTTTATGTAAGTCTTGAACAGGAACTGGAGTATGTCCGTTGTTACATGGAAATCTGTAAAAAGCGTTTCCCAGGTAAAATGAATATGGAATTTACTATTGGAGAAGAAGAAATGAACTATCAAATTCCAAAGCTTATTTTACAACCACTGATTGAAAATTCTGTTAAGTATGGGCTGCGTCCAAAGGGAGAAAAAGGAATTATCCGTATATTAGCTGATGTGGAAGAAGATGAAAGTCTGCTGCTCTGTGTGGAAGATAATGGAGTGGGAATGGAACAGGAGAAAATAGAAGAATTGTTGGAAAATGTCAGAAATAATAAAGGCAAGGAACATGTGGGGTTGAGAAATGTACATGAACGCTGTGTACTTTATGGAGATGAAAGTTGCGGAATTCAGAAAATAGAGAGTAAATACCTTCAATATTTCAGAATATATATCAGGGTAAAGAAAGGAGGAGAAATCCATGTATAAAATACTGTTTGCAGATGATGAGGAGAATGTGCTCCGTTATCTTCCGATAGCAATAGACTGGGAAACGCTGGGAATTGGAGAAATGCGGACTGCATCTGACGGAAAAGATGCACTGACACAGGCAAAAGAGTTTCAACCAGATATAGCGCTGGTAGATGTGGAAATGCCGGGAATGGATGGATTGGAGTTTTGCCGCAGAGTGTTGAAAATTCTTCCGAAATTGAAACTGGTAATAGTGTCTGCTTTTGACAGATTCGATTACGCAAAACGCGCAATAGAAATTGGTGTCGTAGATTATATTCTGAAGCCCGTAGATGAAGAAGAATTAGAAAAGTTAATATCCAAAATTGTAAATAATCTGAATAAATCTAAAAAAGAAAGCCGAAGCATAGAAGAAATAAAGCAGAAGGCTTTGGAAAAGGAAATCCATGAATTTGCAGAGCAGATTATAAAGAACGATGTGGGAGAGTTGGAGCTGGAGAAGGAATTTCCGTTTCTGGAGCTGTATGAAAATGTGAGTCTGGTTCTATGGGATAATGATAATATTTCAAACAGAAAACTCCCATTTGAGGAGGAAGAGAGCGGATTTTTCAATTCGCTTTGCAGGCAATCTATGGTGCTTTTTCTGGAAAAGAAATGATAATATTTCTATGTGGGAGCAGATAGAAGAGATTACTGCAGAAGGAAAAAGAAAAAAGGAGAAATTTCGCTTTTTTTATACTCGGAAAAAAGAGAATGAAACACTTGCTATATGTCTGTATCGGTGTTTTAAAGCTTATGAAACAGCTTTTTATACTGGTGAAATTCATAAAGAGGCAAGAAATCAATCTTATAATTATGAAAAAGGAGAACTCCCAATTCCTGATCTGCACGAAGCCATTGATTATCTGGCACAGGAAGGAGATGTCAGCAGGATTGAATTGCTCATGAGAAAAGCATTAGACCGGGCTTTTGAGGAAAAAAAGACGGTTATAGATATCTGCAGCATGATATTTGATATTTTTATTTCTTTAAAAATATATCTGACAAAAAGCTGTCAGGAAGAAGCGTTGAAAATATTTCGTAGAATGAGTATATGGACCTTTTTGTGCTGTGGGACAAGAGAAGAACTATATGATTTTGTATATAAAGAATTAAAAGAATTGCAAGATTTTCTGGAAACCAGAAAGGAGGGACACGAAAACTATTATATTGTAAAAGTTGCAAAAACATATACAAAAGAGAATTATAAGAATCCGAATCTTTCGCTGCAGGAAGTTGCAGATGCTGTTGGAATCAGCAGGACATATTTTTCAACGGTTTTTCGGGATCTGACAGGAGAAAAATACTGGGACTATCTTTACGGGCTGCCGTATTGAGCAGGCGAAAAAGCTTCTGCGTGAAACAAATTTATCTCAGGGGGAAATCAGTATTATGGTGGGATATACCAGTGAATTTCACTTCAGCCGTAAATTCAAGGAAACCGTAGGACTTTCTCCAAACAAATTTCGGAAGGGAATGTAAAAAGCAAAAGCTTAATATCTGACAAAAAACAGAAATTTTTTGCATACCTTTGTATCTCTGGAAATGGTATCTTATAACTAACGAAAGAACACAAAGGAGTGGAAATCAAATGAAAAAGATGAACTGGAAAAAATGGGTTTCAATTTTAGGAACAGTGGTTCTGGGAACAGGCGCTTTGGCTGGTTGCGGAGCAGAAGAGGAAAAAGTGTCCAATGAACCGGGAAAAGGAAAACTTACAATTATGTCCTGGTACTCACCAAAGGATTTTGCGCCGGTACTGGACGGCTTTAAAGAGAAGTATCCGGATTTGGAAATTGATTTTCAAAATGTTCCGAATGAGGGAAATCAGTACCAGCAGAAACTGAATCTTCTGGCAAATTCTGAAGAACTTCCGGATGTATTTTGGATTCGCGGACCAATTACAAATTTTGCAAAAAACGGATATATGAAAGATATTTCTGAAATGGAGTCAGTACAGAAGCTTGCAGACACTTATAAAGAGGACTATTCCTATGATGGTAAGGTATACGCATACGCACCTGACTCATGGGTGGGTGGAATGTTTTATAATAAAGATCTCTATGAAGAATATGGATTCCAACCGCCAAAAGATTGGGCAGAATTTATAGAACAGTCTAAAGTGTTTCTGGAAAATGGAATCAAGCCATTAGGTATGTTTGGCGCAGCGCTTCCTGATCTTATTTATTGGCTTCATGACACGGAAGGAATAGCAAAAGATCCGGAGTTAGATGACAAGATTAACAGTGGTGAGATGAAATTCAGCGAAGTATATAGCGATGTAATGGAATTGTGGTATAAAGATTGTGTAGAAACAGGAATTGTTTCTCAGGATATGGTCAGCATTACAGATGAACAGAGATTAGATGAGTTTGCAACAGGTAAAGCAGCAGCGACTCTGACAGGTCCATGGGCAATCAAAGGTCTTAAGGAAAAGAATCCGGAGTTGAATATAGGGGTTGTGCCGTTTGTGGGAACGGAAGGAAATACATATGCAATGGGTGCAACAAATATTGGTATTGCAATCAATGCAAAGGCTAAAAATCCTGAAAATGCCGAACTTTTCCTGGAATATATGGGAACAGGTGAAACTTTACAGAAATATCAGGGCGTAACAGGGAACTTCCTTGGTGTAGAAGGAGTGGAATATGAGGTGGATCCGGCTATGGAACCTATGAAGGAATATGCAGAAAGCGGTAAATTCCTGATTCCTACATCAAAATGGACTTATACAGATACCATTGACGCTATGATGCAAAGAGGTACACAGGAAATCGTAATGGGAACAAAGACCGTGGAGGACGTACTGAAGGAAGTGGACGATAAGATGGCTGAATTGCTTGCAAGCGAGCAGTAAGAAAGCATCCGGTTTACAATACAGTAATGAAAAAAACAGGGTGAATGACAGAAAGTGGCTGCTGGATCATTCAGCAGCCACTTTTGCACCCAAAATAGGAAAAACAGGAGGTATAAACAAATGAATAAAAGATTTCAGTTAAAACGGGAACTGCCCTGGGTCTTGTTCGTTCTTCCCGCTCTTGTGATTTATTGTACAGTTACAGTAATACCTACGCTACAGACTATGGGATATTCTCTCACAAATTTTAACGGACTTTCCACAAATTTTAAATTTGTAGGATTGGAAAACTATGTTCGTATTTTTCATAATAAAGATGCAGTAACAGCGATTACGAATAGTTTGCTGTATGGATTTTGTGTACCGGCACTGGTAACTTGTCTGGCAATTCCTCTGGCATTGATATTGAACAGTAAGATAAAATCCAAAAATATTCTTCGTGCAGTGTTCTTCTTTCCATCGGTAATCAGCACATTGTTTATTGGATTTATCTGGAAATTTATCTTATCCCCGTCAACAATGGGATTGATTAATGGTATGCGTGCAGCAGATGGAAAAGAACCGTTACTTCTGCTGGCTGACCCGAAAATGGCTATGGTTCTTTTGATTTTCGTAACAGTATGGGCTTCCACAGGTTGGCATGCATGTATTTATATTGCAAATTTACAGACGATTTCCAGTGACTATTATGAGGCTGCAACTATTGACGGAGCAACATCATGGCAGAAATTCCGTAATATTACATTTCCTATGCTGGCGCCTGCAATGACATCTTCCCTGCTGCTTTTGCTTACAAGCAGCCTGAAGGCTTTTGATATGCCTTTTGCACTGACAAATGGCGGCCCGGGAAGGGCGACTACGATGATTACACAGATGATTATTGACGAAGGAGTTACTGCAAATCAGGTTGGTTATGCATCAGCGATGTCCTTTTTATTCCTGGTAATTATCTCAATTGTAAGCATGCTTCAGACAGCATATTTAAACAAACGAGAACGGCAATTATACGAATAGGAGGCAAAAAACATGGGAAAAAAATATACAAAGAAAACATTTGCTGCAGAAATTTTGATGGTTGCCCTGGCGCTTGTTTTTGTGATACCGGTTTATTATCTGGTAGTGTCTACGTTTAAAGGACAGCAGGAAATCATGGAACATCCGCTTGCGCTTCCGGCGGCGTTTACTCTTGAGAATTATGGCCGTGCGCTGGAAAGTATGGATTTTTGGCGCAATTTCGGAAATTCTCTACTTATAACTCTGGTATCCGTAGTTCTCATTGTAATATTTGGAGCAATGGCAGCATTTTCTATCTGCAGACACCATACAAAATTTTCAAAATTCCTCAGTGTATTTTTTCTACTGGGATTTATGGTGCCAACGCAGGCAACGATGCTTCCTCTTTTTACAGTAATGAAAAATCTGCATTTGATTAACACATACCAGGGAATGATTCTTTTACACAGCAATCAGTGTATATTTGCCTTTTTAATGTATAGGGGATTTATTCAGACAGTACCCAGAGAACTTGAGGAAGCGGCGCAGATTGACGGATGTAATATCTGGCGTGTGTTCTGGAATATTTCCTTTCCGCTTTTGAAACCCATTACCACTACAATTGTGATTTTTAATGTCATGTGGATTTGGAATGATTTTATGCTGACGTATCTCTTCCTGAATTCATCAGATAAGGCCACTCTTGTTATGCAGGTTTATAATGGAATCGGAATGTTCTCAAACGATTGGTCACTGATGATGCCGGCTCTTGTGATTGCACTGTTTCCTATGGTTGTTTTCTATCTGGTTATGCAGAAAAGAATTGTGGAGGGCGTGGCAGCAGGTTCTGTGAAAGGATGATATGGATATGAAAAATGCCGGCTATTTGTTTTGCTTTTTTACCGGAAAGGAAAAAAATGAAAAAGATGAGCAAGTTTACTTTGCTTTGAGCAGAGATGGATTACATTGGGAGGATTTGAATGGACAAAAGCCCCTGCTTTGTTCTGAAATTGGAACAAAAGGGGTAAGAGATCCGTTTCTTATCCGGCTTGAGGATAAGAAGAAATACATTATTATAGCAACAGACCTTCATATTGCATCTGGAACCAGTTGGGAGGAAGCAGTACACAATGGCAGTACAAAGCTGGTATGCTGGGAATCTTCAGATTTGCTGCACTGGTCAGAGCCATATTTTTTTGATACGGAAATGGCAGATGCCGGCTGTGTATGGGCGCCGGAGGCCGTGTATGACAGGGAAAACGGCTGTTATATGGTTTTTTGGTCGGCAATGACAGAGAGAAACGGAGAGAAAAGGCATAGAGTTTATGCCAGCCGGACAAAGGATTTTCACAATTTTTCGAAAGCGTTTCTTTATCTGGAAAAAGATACGGACATTATTGATATGACGATTGTCTATGAGGACGGGGAGTATTATCGTTTCTATAAGGATGAAGAGAATGCAGAGATACATATGGATCATGCAAAAAGGCTTATGGACAAATTTATTCCTGTGGAGAAGCCTTTTTCAGAGAAGCCGGAAGGAGTGGAAGGACCGGCAGTTTTTCCTCTGGGAAACAAAAAGGGCTGGTGTCTGCTTTTGGATTATTTCAGAGAGCAGAAAGGCTATGTCCCTTTTGTGACAGAGAAACTTTCAGGGGCAAAATTCAAAGAACTTCCGGAAGAATGTTATAATTTCGGCAGATTGAAAAAAAGGCATGGTTCTATATTAAATCTGACGCAGGAAGAATGGAGCCGTTTTGAAAAACTGAGGTAAAGGGAGATTTGTATTAAGTTAGAAAAGCAGGAGGAATATTTTATGAAGCTCATACCTGAGGCGCCGCTTTTCAGGGATCCAATATATGACGGAGCGGCGGATCCTTCAATTATATGGAATTCCATGGAAAAAACGTGGTGGATTTTTTATACAAACCGCCGTGCCTTTTCACCAAAATCCGGCATTGAATATGTACATGGTACAGATATTGGCATTGCCAGTTCAGATGATGGCGGAAAAACCTGGGTTTACCGGGGTACGGCAAATGGGTTGAATTATGAAAAGGGACGGAATACATACTGGGCGCCAGAGGTGATAGAACATGAAGGCACTTATCATATGTATGTTTCCTATGTGCAGGGGATACCTTCTTCATGGGAGTATCCCAGGGCAATCCTTCATTATACAAGTCTTAATTTATGGGACTGGAAGTTTGAAAGTAAGCTTTCTCTTTCATCAGAGAGGGTAATTGATGCTTGTGTTTTCCGTCTGAAAGATGGTCAATGGAAAATGTGGTACAAAGATGAGCTTCACGGAAGTTTCAGTTATACGGCATACAGCAGGGACTTATATAACTGGACAGTAGGAGAGGCTGAAATTACAGACTGTCCTCACGAGGGACCGAATGTGTTTTGGTTTCATGAAAAGTATTGGCTGATTACAGATACATGGGAAGGAATGGGCGTTTATGTGAGTGAAGATGCCCATAATTGGAAAAGGTGCAAAGACATTCTTGCAGAACCGGGGAACCGCAGGGATGATGGTACAATCGGCAACCATGGAGATGTGCTTGTGATAAATGACAAAGCGTATATTTTTTATTTTACCCATCCAGAGGTAAGTGCAGAACAACGCAAAAATCCGGATTTTTGTTGGGAATACAGGCATAAAAGGAGTTCCATACAGGTTGCAGAGCTAGTCTTTGAGAATGGCGAACTTATATGTGATAGAAATCATGTAGAATTGGAGCTTTAACAGGGAGTATGTGACATGGTATATTGTTATTCAGAATCATAAAAGTCCTGTTTTGAAAATAAACTGCTTGAAAAAGTGCAGAAAGTATAGTATTATGGAAAGCAGATGTAATTAAAAGCTTGAAAAATAGCTGATAATTAAATAAAAGTTGCCATAACAAAAGTCCTGAAAACCGCGTGTTTTCAAGGGGAAATGGCAATTGTCTCGTTAGTTAAATGGATATAACAGGGTCCTCCTAAGGTTTGAATTGTGTACTTTCATTTTTTGAAAAAATTGGAAGTTCGAAAGCAAGATGAGGTTCTTTTAAAAAGGTGGGTACATCGCCCTTAACTATAGGGACAAACGAGGGCAAAAAAGCCCAGAAAAATAGGATAATTCGGATACCGATTCCGAAACTTGAAAAAGGTCAGAAAGCCTTATTTTAAGCCAAAAATCGGCGTAAGTTTCCTTAGTTTAATGGATAGAACAAGTGCCTCCTAAGGGCTTGTTGGAACAATCGCCCAACACTGAAAATTTTATATACGTCCATGTACCTCAGCAGGATAGAGGGTTCGCCTCCTAAGCGAAACGCCGCAGGTTCGATTCCTGTCATGGACGCCAGTAAACAACGCTGTAAGCCTTTGTTTTCAAGGGTTTACAGCTTTTTTTGTTATCACGGACAGGGAAGCGAATGTATGGCTGCTTATGTCCGTGGGAATTTCCAAAAGTCATTTATTTTGCAAGATAGCTTGCTAACGCTCATTTAAGGTAGATGATGATTTCATGGATTTTTACGGTTTTTGCTAACACTTTTTTGTTAGCAGTTTTTTCTGTTTGGAACAAAGCCCTTTGCTAACAGTTAGAAAGGGTTTCTTTTAAGAGCTTTTCTTTCATTTCCGGTGTCATGGATTTTAGCAATTCAAGCAGAAGTTTGTCATTGTCACTGGTAGGCTCCTGTGCTTCTGAATGGTGATTGTGTTCGGGTTCCTCTGTATCAAGGGTGTCATAAAATTCTTCATCCAGCTTCTTTGCATTAAGCCGTCTGTCTTCATCCACGATTTCAGAGTAAACATCTGTTACCATTTCTGCTTCGGCGTGACCTGTATCTCCCTGAACAGACTTAATATCGCCATGTGTCATTTTGAGCTTATATTTTGTGCTTAAATGGCGTAGGCTGTGAAAAACAACAACTTCAAAATTGTGTTCCTCACACAGCGTTGTAAATCTGTCCCGAACAATGCGGCTTTCTACGGGATTCCCATTTTCAAGAGCAATAACGAGGTTATAATCGTTATAGGCACTTCCTAAAAACTCTTTCAATTCCTGCTGGTCTTTTTTGTATTGAACCAGTAATTGAGCAAGCGTTGTCGGCAGCCATACAGTACGATTACTTGTTTCTGTTTTGGGTGTCTTTAACACCAGCCTTGTGGTACAGTGGGGCTTCTGGGTTGGGAAAATTTTAATAATATCTTTTTCTTTCAGCTTTTGCATAGCTGATTGAGAAATTCTTGCCAGCTCCTTATTGACGATAACTCTTGCATTATTATTTGCAATAGCTTCTTCATCAATAATCACATCATCCCAAGTAAGCCCCGTAATTTCACCTACTCTTAATGAGCAGGCAAATGCCAAGTGCATACAAAGCAGGAGTAAATCATCATCCACAAGTTTGATTGCTTCCTTAAATGTCTGTACATTCCAGACCTTACGTTTTACCTTTGGTACTTTGGGTAAGGTAGCTAAGGAAGCCGGATTCCGCATTTTGCTGTCCAGATATTCCCAACGGATAGCCTGATTTAAGGCACAGCGGATAATATCATGGATTTTCTTAATGTTGGCAGGCTGCACACAGCGACCAGTCGCTTTGCGGTTAGCACGAGGAACTTCTGGAACACTTAACAGGTCATTGTAATATTGAGAAAGTTTTTTCGTGGTGATTTCATTTAATTTCCAATCTCCAATAAGGGGATTGATATAGTTGTTAATTGAACTCAATTTACTGCTGTAAGTGTTGGCAGACCACTTCGATACGCCATATAGATTGACAAAAGTAACAAGAAATTCCTTTAAAGTGATTTCATCATCTGGGGTATCTATTGCCTGCTCTGCTTCCTCACGCTGATGGGCGAATTGTTCTTCTAAAGGGACGAGAACATATCCGTAGGTTTGTTGATAAAATTCAATAAACGCTTTTCGTGCCTTTGCTTCTTTTTTGGTTTCTAGGGTGTCCCATTTCTGCTTTCTTTCGCCTGTATCATCCATATACCAGTAAATAACTGAAAATTTTGATTTTCTTTGTTTGATTGAAGCCATATTATCTCTCCTTAAATGATTATTCGTGTAACCATTTATCGAAAGATATTTTAGATACTCTAATCATCCTGCCAGCTCTGATATAGTGAAATTGACCGCTTTTGACTAAAGCATATGCCGATTTCATGCTGATGTTTAAAAGAGCTGCTATTTCATCTACCGTATATGTCTTTTTTTCAGACGTTGTAATACCGTGTGTATTCTCTTTACCATCTAACATAAGATTAAGGCTCCTTTCTATGATGGTAACAGTAAAATACACCTCTCTAACACTTTGAGTATAACACAGGAAATTAAAGTTTTGTAGAGGTTCAGTGCATTTTACTGTGAGCAAGTCAGCCGAACAGCTTTCGCTAAAGCTCATGGGAATCTCACCCCTGCATGGTTCTCATCCAGCCGTACCCTTTGCCAGCGGTGCTACATCATCACACGGACTAAGGCTGTACGGAAGACTCAATTATAGGTTCGATTCCTATACGAGACGGTTAATCAAGAGTGTTCGATTGTTAGCAGAAATGCAAATAACGGGGCGCTTTTTTCATTAGAAAAATGCATGAGCTTATTGCTTTGAGGATGATTTCCAGCTAACACAATAGAATAATTGTTAGCTGACAGCTAATAAAAAACAGTATTTTGCAAACAGGCTTTATCAGGGATACTGCTAATATTTGGGTAAGTACCTGTTGTTACCATTGATTTGGGGATGTAAAATACGGTAAATTAAAGGAAAGAATGTTTGCAGAATATAATTTGCAAATAAATATTAGCTGAAACAATAGAGAAATATATTAGCTGTAGCTAATAGAAAACGAGATGCTCGTTTGGAACTGATTTCAAAAATAATCGGATCCAGACGGGCATTTTTTAGTCTGACCGAAGAAGGAGGAAATGATGACGGAAGTGATGAAAGAATTTATCCAGAAGAACGAAGGTGAAAAGATCATCGAAATTGAGATTGAAAGACTCCGTTCTTTTAAAAATCATCCTTTTCAAGTAAAAGACGATAAAGAGATGTATTTGTTAAAAGAAAGTATAGAGAAGAGATGGGGTATGATCCAATTTGTAACATAATTGGAGAAGGCTATGTGATCCGAGAGGAGGGAAAGGTTTGAAAAGTAAATTCAGCTTAAAGATAAAATTGACAGCGATTTCTATTTGCATTTTAACAATCATGTGTGTGGTTCTTGCTGTTTTTTCTATTTTTTCAGCTGGTAAGTTGATTGAATCTACAGATACGATTCCTGCTATTCCTGTTGGAGAAAATCAGACAGAACAAATAATAGAGTCTGCTGCTGTACTTCCTGCAGAAGCTATTGGGAATTTTCAGGGAACAATGATAGTGGTTATGCTTTGTCTTGTCGCTCTGGGATCGGTTTTAACCTATGTATTTGCATCAAAAACACTAAAACCGCTGGAAGATCTTACTGTAGATGTCCAGAACATCAATGTTAATAATTTAAGTCAGCAAATAACAGTTCCTTCAACAAAGGATGAGGTTGCAGAGTTAGCGCTTGCTTTTCAAAGAATGATGGAGAAACTAAATCAGTCATATCAAATTCAAAAAAGGTTTTCAGCAAATGCAGCTCATGAGCTACGGACACCACTTGCAGCTCTTCAAACCCAATTGGAAGTATTTCAGATGAAGCCGAATCGGGAAAAGGAGGAATACGAAACTTTATTCCAAAGCGTTGGGGAAAGTACAGAGAGATTATCAAATCTGGTTAAGGATCTTTTGACATTTACGAATGAACAGACAATTGAGAGGAGAGAGCCGGTTGAACTAAGAGATTTAATAGAAGAAATCCGTTTTGAACTGGAAGACAGTGCTGCTGAAAGAGGTATTAAAATCCACATTTCCGGTCAAGGAGTTATAATCGGTGATGATCGGCTACTGCAAAGAGTATTTTATAATCTTCTTTCTAATGCAATAAGGTATAACACTGACGGAGGAACAATTTCAGTTGATATAAGCGATAGTAAGGTGATGGTAGAAGATACTGGAATAGGGATTCCAGATGAAGCCAAAGCACATATTTTTGAGGCTTTTTTCTGTGTGGATAAGTCCAGAAGCCGAGAGTTGGGAGGTAGCGGTCTTGGATTAGCTGTTGTAAAAAGCATCATTGAAAAACATGGAGGAGAAATTAGGATAGAAAACAACGATCCGCAAGGAAGCAGATTTGTTGTAACATTCCATTAACCATTTGAATAGAAAAATATTTTGAGATAGAGGACACCGGAAGAATGGATTTTCCGGTGTCCTCTTTATATCAGCTTTATACACGGTAAAGTATATTCTGTATGTGAAACTATTGAAAACGGACCCTGCCAAAGTACTGCGGCAATAAATTATAGCAAGGAGGAATCCCTATGGGTAAAAAAGTCAATATTTTATCGAATGGAATTACAATATTGCTCTTGCTGATTGGGATTGTATTTCTGTTTCTTGGCATTTGGCGAGAGGAATATACTATTGTAATGGAAAAGGCAATTAATATATGTTTGGAGTGTATCGGAATTGGATAATAAAATAAAAAAATCAGAACGATTCCGCCGTTGGATGCAGGTTTTATGGGCGGTTATTACGAATAGTTATATAATTGGTTTTATACGTGGAAAAATTTATCAGGGCAAAATTAAGAATGTATGTGTGCCAGGAATGAATTGTTATTCCTGCCCTGGCGCTGTTGCATCATGTCCTATCGGAGCATTACAGGCTACGCTTGGAAGTTATGAATATAAATTTGCTTTTTATGTATCAGGTTTCATGATTCTGATCGGAACTATCATGGGACGTTTTGTGTGTGGATGGTTATGCCCTTTTGGCTTGATTCAAGATGTATTAAATAAAATACCACTTCCTTCTAAGTTGAAAATCCGCACATTTAAAGGTGACAAACAACTGCGCTGGTTAAAATATATAATTCTTGCCGTTTTTGTTGTTTTAATGCCATTATATTTTACAGATATGATCGGACAGGGATATCCTTGGTTTTGCAAAGTGATTTGCCCGGTTGGAACATTAGAGGGAGGAATACCACTGGTGTTGATGAATAAAGCCATGCGGGCTACCGTAGGATGGCTTTATGCTTGGAAAAATGTCATTTTGATTGTGACGATTTTGATTTCAGTTATTATTTATCGTCCGTTTTGCAAATATATCTGTCCGTTAGGAGCAATATATTCTTTATTTAATCCAGTTTCAGTTTTTAGATATCGTGTTGATTTTGAAAAATGTATTCACTGTGGAGCTTGTGCGAAAATGTGTCCAATGGGCTGTGACCCGGCAAAGAATGCTAATAGTCTGGAGTGTATTCGTTGTGGAAAATGTAAAAATATATGTCCAACTCAGGCAATTAGATGCACTGTATTTTCGAAAAGATAAAACAACTTCATGCTGTATTTGAAGAGAAGATATGCTATTATTTATAGATATAGAAGTAACGAAAAAATCGTATATCTTATATCTGATGGAGGCAAGTTATGACAGAAAGAGAAAAAATGTTGGCAGGGGAACTGTATGATTGCGGAGATCCTGAATTATTAACACAATGGCATATAGCAAAAGACTTGGTTAGAGATTATAATCAAACAAGCTCAGCTGATGAGAAAGAAAAAGAACGAATATTAAATGAACTTCTTGGAGGAAAAGGCAAAAATCTATGGATAACAGCACCTTTTTATGTTGACTATGGTAACAACATCTATTTTGGAAATAATTGCGAAGTCAACATGAACTGTACTTTTCTTGATGATAATACGATACGAATTGGAGATAATGCTCTAATTGTGCCTAATGTACAAATATATGCGGCATTTCATCCAACAAATGCAACGGATCGCTTTGGAGAACCAAAAGAAGATGGTTCATTTGAATTCTGTAAAACACAAACAGCGCCTGTTATCATAGGCAATAATGTATGGATCGGAGGCGGTGCTATTATCATGCCGGGAGTTACGGTCGGAAATAATGTTGTTATAGGTGCAGGAAGTATTGTCACAAAAGATATTCCAGATGACGTGATAGCTTACGGAAATCCATGCAGGGTGGTAAGAGATAACAAATAATATTCAAATACGTAAAATAATAAAATGAAAAAGCATTACGGAGTAATAGAAGTATCTTCGTAGTGCTTTTTTCAATTCACCACTTGACTTTGTGGCAAAGAATTGATGAGCCGGGATGAGCTGGCTGTAATGGATGGAAATAAATGTATCTTACAGCTTCGAGGTGTGCGACCATTTCTCAGTAATAAATACGATATTACAAAACATAAGAGATATAAAGAATTGGCGGATGCGAATCCAAAGAATGCATTTGATGTGGAAAAATATCTGGAGCATAAGCTGGCATTTTCGCAGGATACGGAATTTGAGGTGTATGAAGTAAATGTAACGGAGGAGGATGTGAAAGAGAATGAAACAGAATAAAAAGCGTTAGAGCATGTAGAAATCCATCTATGTGCTCTATTTTTTTTAACGTTTTTTCAAGAAAAAGTCCTAACAGTCAGGTGGAAAGGAGACGAAAGTGAAGATAAAAATAAGATCCCCTTGTAAATAAAACAGGTAAAAAAGAGGTCTGAATAATAGGGAAAGGAGAGAAAAACGCTGACAGACCATGAAAACAGCGTTTGTTCAGAAAAGAATATGGGATTTTTCGGAAGTGCAGTTACAATCTTACAGACATTAGTTGTAGCAATCGGTGCTGGTCTTGGTGTCTGGGGTGTCATCAACTTGATGGAAGGTTATGGTAACGATAACCCCGGAGCAAATGCTCATGTACGGTAAGGAAGCAAGCAACCGAAAACAAGAGATAGACCGCCAGCACTACACTATTCCGAACCAAAGACCAAAAGATAAGCATTGTGGGAAAATCTAAACTTTTGGATTTTCCTACAATGCCGACTACGGCGGAATCCCTCCCACTCCTTATATCTTTCTTTCCGTATACATTGAATTTGTATTTAGTAAATGCTATAATGTCCCTATTCAAATTATAAATGTGTTGAATTAGTTACATGTACATATTTTTTGTGCCGGAGGAAGTGAAATGAAACAAAAAATTTATCTCATTACAGGCTTAATGGCTTCTGGAAAATCTACAGTTTCCGATTTACTGGCAAAATCAATAGAAAAATGCGTCCATCTTCGTGGTGATGTGTTCCGAAAAATGATTATTTCAGGCAGAGAAAATATGTCAGCTACCCCATCAGCGGAAGCAGTCCGCCAGCTGTACCTTCGATACAAATTGACTGCTGATGCGGCAAGGTCATACTTTGACAACGGCTTTTCTGTAGTGATCCAAGATAACTACTACGGTGATGAATTAAACCGAATGATAAATTATCTGCATAAATACCCTGTTGAGGTTGTCGTTCTTTGTCCAGATGTGGAAACAATAAAAGAAAGGGAACGATACAGGGAGAAAACAGGCTATTCCGGCTTTACGGTTGAAACCTTATACGATACATTTATGCAGACAACACCACGGATCGGCTTTTGGCTGGACAATTCCAATCAAACACCACAGCAGACAGCAGAAACCATTCTGAACACCAGGAAGCCGGTATGATTGTTACATATAAGGGGAAGAAAAATTTCTTTTAAGTACTTTCTTTCCTAAAACTGATGTGATATAATAGCTTCATTCCAGAAAAGGAGTAAAAAATATGCGGCAAGGTATTCTTAAATAAAACTATAATCAAATAGTGGGAACAAAGAATTATGATAGCTCCTTTTGTGGGGGGCTTGGTTTTTTGTACCCAATTTAAGAATACTTTTGCCTTATCAATTTTGACATATTCAAAAAACAGCAATCACAAATAGGTGTATGCTGTATATGTGTATGTCCGCAAATTAGAATCCCCAGTGGTAAAAGTATTTTACTGCTGGGGATTTTTATGCCCTTTGGGGCTGTAAAGGGAGGACAATCACATGAAAATAATCAATATCGGCATTCTGGCCCATGTAGACGCAGGAAAAACTACATTGACAGAAAGTCTGCTATACACCAGTGGAGCGATTGCGGAACAGGGAAACGTGGATAAAGGGACCACAAGAACAGACACTATGATTTTGGAACGGCAACGGGGAATTACCATTCAGACAGCGGTTACTTCTTTTTATTGGAATGATTATAAAATCAATATCGTGGACACTCCCGGTCATATGGATTTTTTAACCGAAGCATACCGCTCTTTATCTGTCCTTGACGGAGCTGTTTTAGTCATTTCAGCAAAAGACGGCGTACAGGCACAAACCCGTATATTATTCCATGCGCTTCAGAAAATGGACATTCCGACAATTATCTTTATAAATAAGATAGACCAAAATGGGATCGACCTGCAGTGTGTTTACCAAAGCATTAAAGATAAACTTACCAGTGATATGATTGTCATGCAGGAGGTTTCCCTGTCGCCAAAGATAACCATGACCGATATTTCTGCTTTAGACAAATGGGATATGATTATTTCCGGAAGCGATGAACTATTAGAACGATATGTTGCAGAGGATTCTTTGGATATACAGGAATTACAATATGAAAAGTGCAAAAGAACCAGATGCTGCTCTTTGTTTCCTGTTTATCATGGGAGTGCAAAAGACAATTTAGGAACAGAAAAACTGATTGAAGCGATTATAGAAACTTTCATTACAGAAACGGACGATATTCAGTCTGAATTATGTGGATATGTTTTTAAGGTTGAGTATACAGAGCGGAAAAAACGGCTTTCTTATTTACGCCTGTATCATGGGACGCTCCATTTACGGGATACCCTGCTGCTGTCAAAAAAGGAAAAAATAAAGATTACAGAAATGTGTATTCCGTCAAATGGTGAAATCGTCCCGGCTGACCATGCCTGTCCGGGAGAAATTGTTATTTTAGCTGATGATACTTTGAAACTGAACGATATCCTGGGAAATGAAAAACTCCTGCCTCACAAAACACGGATTGATAATCCCATGCCATTACTTCGGACAACGGTAGAGCCGCAAAAGCCGGAGCAAAGGGAAGCCCTGTTAAATGCCCTCGCAGAGATTGCTGATACAGACCCTCTTTTGCATTTTGACATTGATACTGTTACCCATGAGATTATGTTATCTTTTTTGGGAAAAGTACAGTTAGAAGTTATTTGTTCGCTATTAGAAGAAAAATATCATGTGGGCGTGGCTATGAAAGAGCCTTCGGTTATTTATCTGGAAAGACCGCAAAAAAAAGCGAGCTGCACGATTCATATTGAAGTGCCGCCGAATCCGTTTTGGGCATCTATTGGTTTGACTGTAACACCGCTTCCTGTTGGAAGCGGAACACAATATAAAAGCGAGGTATCTCTCGGCTATTTAAACCAAAGTTTTCAAAATGCCGTCATGGAGGGTGTGCGTTATGGAATGGAGCAGGGCTTATATGGCTGGGGAGTGACAGACTGCCAAATTTGTTTTGATTATGGAGTTTATTACAGCCCGGTCAGCACCCCCGCTGATTTTCGTTTTCTTGCGCCTGTCGTGTTGGAGCAGGCATTGAAAAAAGCAGGGACACAACTGTTGGAACCATACCTTTCCTTTACCCTTTTTGCACCGCAGGAATATCTTTCACGGGCTTATAATGATGCACCAAAGTATTGCGCAATCATTGAATCAACCAGACTTGAAAAAGATGAAGTTATTTTTAAGGGTGAAATCCCTGCCCGTTGTATCGGTGAATATAGGAATGATCTGAATTTTTATACAAATGGAAGAAGTGTCTGCATTACAGAATTAAAAGGGTATCAGGAAACTTCCGGCGAGCCTGTATTTCAGCCACGCCGCCCGAACAGCCGTTTAGACAAGATCCGGCATATGTTTCAGAAGATAATGTAACGTCTTGCGCAATGCAAGCGTTCATTGCTGGCTATTGCGAAATATCATTGATAAAATCAGCATCAGAGAGGAGGAACCATTTTGAACCAGAAACAGACGGATATTACAACAGGAAAGCAAATACGTCATCTGCGAACACAATCGGGAATGACACAGGAAGAACTGGCTGGGGAATTGAATGTTACCCGGCAGGCGCTATCGAATTGGGAGAGAGATGTTAATGAACCCGATTTAAATACGTTGAAAAAAATTTGTTTTCTTTTTGGAGTCCACATGGACGATTTTGCGAAGGAGGTAATAACAAAAATGGAAACATGTGAAAAAAAAGAGAAACGACAATTTAATAAGTATGATATGGCAATTGGACTTTTTTATGGTGTCGGGATATTTCTTGGCATTGGTATTTTCTTTGTTGGCGGTTTTATGACAATGTCGGGTGCAGGGTGGGGAGCATCACTATTTGGCGGTGGCTGTTTTTCTCTTGTATTTGGCTTGATATGCCATGCAGTTATTACATTGAGAAGAAATGACAAATGATGACATATCCTGCTTTCTAGACTTTTCGGTCATATCGCGTAAAAAAGCCGCTGCTTTTGGCTTTCCAATAGCGGCGGCAAAGGGAAATATCCTTTGAATACCTTACAGAAGAAAAGTTTTGCAGCATTATAAAAATAAAAGCCTATACCATTTTGGAAAGAAAAGATACATAATAGTCAAGACGGCAACAATCAGAAGTTATGGAGGGTAACAATGGAATATAGTAAGGAAGATTTAATGGAAGCAAAAAGGCAAATTTTGGGAGTGGGAGAGAACATGGGAACAGAGGAAAGTAAAAAAATCTGGGAGAAAAACGCACAATTTTGGGATAATGCAATGGGTGACAAATCTAATGAATTTCACAGAGAGGTAGTGCGTCCCAAAGTAACGGAACTTCTATCTCCTAATCCTGCGGATTACATTTTGGATATTGCGTGTGGCAATGGAAATTATTCTTCGTATCTTGCACAAAGAGGCGCTTCGATTGTCGCTTTTGATTACAGCAAAAAAATGATAGAATTGGCTAAAAGACGGCAATCACAATATGCAAAACAAATTGAATTTTGTGTAGCGGATGCGACCAATAGAGAAAGTATATTAGAATTAAAAAGAAATCGAGCCTTTACGAAAGCAGTTTCTAATATGGCAATTATGGATATTACGGATATTGAACCACTTCTTATGGCTGTTTATGAACTGTTGGAGGAAAGCGGAATTTTTGTCTTTGCAACGCAACACCCTTGTTTTATCACGTTGACTGAAAAATATATGACACCGCACAGTTACTATGGTATAGCGATTGAAGGGCAACCGGAGGAGCAGATTTATTATCATCGTTCCATACAAGATATTTTTAACCTTTGTTTTAGAGCTGGATTTGTCATTGATGGATTTTATGAAGAATGTTTCAAAAACAACAAAGAAATTCCTATGGTAATGATAGTAAGGCTTAAAAAGGTAAAACGTGATAGCTTAAAATAAATTCAAGTTTGCCGGATAAATAGCAAACCTGGCCGAGCCAGTCAACGGTCAAGATGAACGGGCTTCGCCCGCCGTTGACAGCCCCGCCCGGTTTTGCAGTTAGGCAGTCAAGGAGCGACAGCCTAAAGTGCTGCCGCCCCTTACTATCATAAAAAGCAACTACTAACCAGCCACAGCCCTTTTGGGAGGAAAGGGGGATTTTCCATGACCTGTACAGAAGAATATCGGGAACATATCGAGTACACTTTCCATGCCTTTTGCAAAGTCGTTATCCGAAATGCAACGATCAACGCAGCGAGGACACGGAGCAGGAAGCACAAAAGAGAAATATCCCTTGAATACCTCACAGACGAAAAGCACTACCCTTTAGGCACGACAGATGAATATTTCCAAGCCCCGGAGCCGGACGAGGAATACATACTTACCCTTTGCGGCGATACGGTCATTTTCAGCAGCGGCTTACTTGCGGAAGCCCTGTCACGGCTGGACGAACGGGAGCGGGAAATGATTTACCTGTCCTTTTTCAAGCGTATTCCACAGCACGAAATTGGCAGACAGTACGGGCGCAGCCGCAGCACAGCGGGCTACCATATCCGAAAAGTCCTACGGCAGCTCCAAGCGGAAATGGAGGGAATGGCATATGAGAAATAATAGGCTTCTCCCCTATGAAACAATCGTCCAAGCCACCAGCGGGGAGCCGGAAGCGGTGGGAACTGTATTGCAGTATTACCGCCGCCGCATACAATGTGCCGCCCGTGTGAATGGACGGGTAGACCAAGATACAGAGGACTACATCACCCAGACGCTTCTCACAGCTATTTTCAAGTTCCGCTTTGGGAGATAGCCCTACCGCCTACAACTGAATAACCGCCGCTTCGCCGGCAACCAGAAAGCAGTAAATCTATTCAACAGATTTGCTGCTTTTTTTCGTTCCTGTTTGGCATTTTTGAAAATCCCCAGTATGAAAAAACAAAAGGGAAAATTGCCGCCGCAGTTGGCAAAATCCCTTACTTATCCGTGGAGGGTATCAAAGAAAAAAATACTGCCATTGTCCGCCTTTTTCGGCTTGCGTGGTGTTGTAGGGAATAAGGGGAAATTCTAAAAATCTCCGTCCATTTTGCTTTGCGTGGTGTTGTAGGTAGTGAAAGGAAAATTTTCAAGATATGCCGGAATAGCGGGTAGCAAAGCCCTTTTGAAACGTCTTGTTAGCGGAAAGTACGGAAGCCGGGGAACGCCGGAGTTTTTCAGAGCAAGATTCTACCGCAGTACCAAAATTCGCTTATCGCTCATTTTGCCCCTGCGGGAATCTTGTTGGGGAGTGCCTTCCCCAAACCCTGCTTATGCGGCTTACGCCGCTGGAAAATCCCTCAAAATAATTTTTCGGATTTTTCAAAAACAGTTCCGCTTTACACCCTGTTTTTCTCCTATTAGTGAGAGGACACCACGCACAGCCGAAGGAGGTTTTACCATGCGAAAACGATATAACACGCCGCACCGCAGCCGGGTAGTCAAGACACGCATGACCGAGGAAGAATACGCCGAGTTTGCGGAAAGGCTTTCTGCTTACAACATGAGCCAAGCCGAGTTTATCCGGCAAGCCATAACCGGGGCAGCCATACGCCCCATCATAACCGTTTCCCCCGTCAATGACGAGTTGCTTGCCGCTGTCGGGAAGCTGACCGCCGAATACGGCAGGATCGGCGGCAACTTAAACCAGATAGCCCGGACGCTGAACGAGTGGCACAGCCCCTACCCGCAGCTTGCCGGGGAGGTACGGGCGGCGGTTTCCGACCTTGCTGCCCTAAAGTTTGAAGTCTTGCAGAAAGTGGGTGACGCTGTTGGCAACATTCAAACATATCAGCTCTAAAAATGCGGACTATGGCGCAGCGGAAGCCTATCTCACATTTGAGCATGACGAGTTTACCATGAAGCCCACCCTTGATGAAAACGGGCGGCTGATACCGAGGGAGGATTACCGCATTTCTTCCCTCAACTGTGGGGGCGAGGATTTCGCTGTTGCCTGTATGCGGGCTAATCTCCGCTATGAGAAAAACCAAAAACGGGAAGATGTGAAAAGCCACCACTATATCATCAGCTTTGACCCACGGGACGGGACAGACAACGGCTTGACCGTAGACCGGGCGCAGGAGCTGGGCGAGCAGTTCTGTAAAGAGCATTTCCCCGGACACCAAGCCTTAGTCTGCACCCACCCGGACGGGCATAACCACAGCGGCAATATCCATGTGCATATCGTCATCAACTCCCTGCGGATTTATGAAGTCCCGCTTCTGCCCTACATGGACAGACCAGCCGACACACGGGAGGGCTGCAAGCACCGCTGCACCAACGCCGCTATGGAATATTTCAAGAGTGAAGTCATGGAGATGTGCCACCGGGAGGGGCTTTACCAAATCGACCTCCTAAGCGGCAGCAAGGAACGGATAACCGAACGGGAATACTGGGCGGCAAAGAAAGGACAGCTTGCCCTTGATAAAGAGAACGCTGTCAGAGAAGCCGCAGGACAGCCGACCAAGCCCACCAAGTTTGAAACGGACAAGGCGAAGCTGCGCCGGACGATACGGCAGGCACTTTCCCAAGCTGGCAGCTTTGACGAATTTTCTTCCCTTTTGCTGCGGGAGGGTGTGACCGTCAAGGAGAGCCGGGGGCGGCTTTCCTACCTCACGCCGGACAGGACAAAGCCTATCACAGCCCGGAAGCTGGGGGACGATTTTGACAAGGCTGCTGTCCTTGTCCTGCTTACGCAGAACGCCCACAGAGCCGCCGAACAGAGCAAGCAAAGCCATACTCGAATACCCTGCCGCGGTTAAAAAGCTGTCACAAGGGGAAAAAACCACAAAAAACCACCCCGGCAGACAACACCTTGCAGCGCATGGTTGACCGGGAAGCCAAGCGAGCCGAGGGCAAGGGCGTGGGCTATGACCGCTGGGCGGCAAAGCACAACCTAAAGCAAATGGCAGCTACCGTTACCGCCTATCAGCAGTACGGCTTTTCTTCCCCGGAGGAACTGGACGAAGCCTGTTCTGCCGCCTATACCGCCATGCGGGAAAGCCTTACAGAGCTGAAGCAGATGGAAAAGACGCTGAACGGGAAAAAGGAGCTGCAACGGCAGGTGCTTGCCTATTCCAAGACCCGCCCTGTCCGGGACGGGCTGAAACAGCAGAAAAACGCCAAAGCAAAAGCAGCCTACCGTCAGAAGTACGAAAGCGACTTTATCATAGCAGACGCAGCCGCCCGCTATTTCAGGGAAAACGGCATTTCCAAGCTGCCGAGCTATAAAGCCCTGCAAGCAGAGATTGAAACCCTTATCCAAGAGAAAAACAGCGGCTACAACGATTACCGGGCAAAACGGGAGGAATACCGCCGCTTACAGACTGTCAAGGGCAATATCGACCAGATTTTACACCGGGAGCGCAAGCCTGTGAAAAGGCAGGAACAGGAACGATAAAAACCGCCCCAAAATGTACCCGAACCTATACAGAACAAGGGGGCTGCCCCGTACCCTATCCGCAAATACCAAAGGATTTTTTAACGGGCTTATAGGGCAGAAAAAACCCGAAAATGATACCGAGATGATACAGAATTACCGCCGATACCGCCACACCAGCGGAAACGGCAGAAAGGAGCGCACCCATGCCAAGAATGAGCAAGAAACGGCGGCTGGAATGGTCTTTTTTCCTGCGGCAAGTGAAAGTCGGGAATTCCACCTGCGATCGTATCACATACAATGACCTCTGCCGGGGCTGTACCCATAGCTGCAAGCAGAGCTTCCGGGCGGTTATCATACTCTGCCCCCACTACTACTCCAAACGCCGGAAAAAGGAGGACAGGGACAATGGCAGATAACCGCAAGTATTACTACCTCAAGCTGAAAGAGAACTTTTTTGACAGCGACTCCATTGTGCTGCTGGAAGATATGAAAGACGGGATTTTATACTCCAATATCCTCTTGAAGCTGTACTTAAAATCGCTGAAAAACGGCGGGAAATTGCAGCTTGACGAGCATATCCCCTACACAGCGCAGATGATAGCGACACTGACCCGCCACCAGATAGGGACGGTTGAGAGGGCTTTAGAGATTTTCCGGCAGTTGGGGCTTGTGGAGCAGCTTGACAGCGGGGCTTTCTATATGACCGACATTGAGCTGATGATAGGACAGTCCTCTACCGAAGCCGAGCGGAAACGGGCTGCAAGACTGGAAAACAAGGCACTTTTACCGCCCCGGACAAAAGGCGGACATTTGTCCGACATTCGTCCACCAGAGATAGAGATAGAGTTAGAGAAAGAGATAGAGATAGAAAAAGAGAGAGAGGGAGAAACGGGACACCCCGCCCCCGCCGCTTATGGCAGATACAACAATGTGATACTGACCGATACAGAGCTTTCCGGGCTAAAAACAGAGTTGCCCGACAAGTGGGAGTATTATATTGACCGGCTTTCCTGCCATATCGCTTCCACCGGGAAACAGTACCACAGCCATGCAGCCACCATTTACAAGTGGGCGCAGGAGGACGCTGCCAAAGGCAAGGCTGCCCCGAAACAGGGCATACCCGATTATTCATGCAAGGAGGGCGAGAGCTTATGAAAAACGGAATTGAAGCTATGATTACGGACATTACAGCCACTACCGCCGAAGCGGAGGACTACACAGGCGAGGACGGGCTTTTATACTGCGGTAAGTGCCATACGCCCAAAGAAGCCTATTTTGCAGAGGGAAAGACTTGTTTCGGGCGTGACCGCCACCCGGCAGAGTGCGACTGCCAGCGGGCAGCCCGTGAAAAGCAGCAAGCCGCCGAAAGCCGACAGAAGCACCTTGAAAAAGTGGAGGACTTGAAACGCCGGGGCTTTACCGACCCTGCTATGCGGAACTGGACATTTGAGCATGACAACGGCAGAAACCCGCAGACCGAAACCGCCCGCTTTTATGTGGAGAGCTGGGAAACCATGCAGGCTGAAAATATCGGCTACCTGTTTTGGGGCGGCGTGGGGACGGGAAAAAGCTACCTTGCCGCCTGTATCGCCAACGCCCTTATGGAAAAAAGAGGTTGCCGTCTGCATGACAAACTTTGCAACGATACTGGGTGACCTTGCCGCCAGCTTTGAGGGCAGGAACGAATATATTTCCCGCCTTTGCAGCTACCCTCTGCTGATACTTGATGATTTCGGTATGGAGCGAGGAACAGAATACGGGCTGGAACAGGTTTACAGCGTGATTGACAGCCGTTACCGAAGCGGCAAGCCGCTGATCGCCACGACCAACCTCACGCTGGAGGAATTGCAGCACCCGCAGGACACGCCCCACGCCCGTATCTATGACAGGCTGACTTCCATGTGCGCCCCCGTCCGCTTCACGGGCAGCAACTTCCGAAAGGAAACCGCACAGGAAAAGCTGGAACGCTTAAAGCAACTGATGAAGCAGCGAAAGGAGAGCCTATGACAGAAACGAAACAGACAAGCACCACCAAAACAGACCGCCGCCCGGACTGTGTGACGGAAATCCGCATGGGCAACTCCGTCCTTACCGTTTCCGGCTTCTTCAAGCAGGGCGCAACCGACACCGCAGCCGACAAGATGATGAAAGTGCTGGAAGCGGAAGCTGCTACACAAAAAACGGCGATTTGACCGACCATAAAGAAGCAGATTTGACGCTTTTGCCGCTATACAGACAGCCGCCCCATGTGGTACAATCAAGGTACGGAATAGTGGGGCTGGCTGTCGGAAACGGAGGATTTTATGTTAAGACAGACCAACCAACAACCAATTACCGCCCTTTACCCAAGACTATCCCATGAGGACGAGCTGCAAGGCGAAAGCAATTCCATTTCCAATCAGAAGCGTATCCTTGAAACCTATGCAAAGCAGAACGGCTTTTCCAATCTGCGCTGGTACACGGACGACGGTTATTCTGGTGCGAACTTTCAAAGACCCGGTTTTCAAGCCATGCTTGCGGACATTGAAGCCGGAAAAGTCGGGACAGTTATCGTAAAGGATATGTCGAGGTTAGGGCGAAACTACCTGCAAGTGGGAATGTACACGGAAATGATTTTCCCACAGAAAGGTGTCCGCTTCATCGCTATCAATGACGGAGTGGACAGCGCACAGGGCGACAATGACTTTGCCCCGCTGCGGAATATCTTTAACGAATGGCTGGTGAGAGATACGAGCAAGAAAATCAAAGCAGTAAAACGCTCAAAAGGCATGAATGGCAAGCCCATCACAAGCAAGCCTGTGTATGGCTACCTCATGGACGAGGATGAAAATTTCATTATTGACGAGGAAGCTGCACCCGTAGTCAAGCAGATATACAACCTCTGTCTTGCCGGGAATGGTCCGACCAAGATAGCCCGTATGCTCACAGAGCAGCAAATCCCCACGCCGGGAACGCTTGAATACCGCAGGACGGGCAGCACCCGCCGCTACCACCCCGGCTATGAGTGCAAGTGGGCGACCAATACCGTAGTGCATATCCTTGAAAACCGGGAATACACAGGCTGTCTGGTAAATTTCAAGACAGAAAAACTTTCTTACAAAGTCAAGCACAGTGTAGAAAATCCCCCGGAAAAGCAAGTGATTTTCGAGAACCACCACGAGCCTATCATAGACACCCAAACATGGGAACGGGTGCAGGAGCTTCGCAAACAGCGCAAACGCCCAAACCGCTATGATGAAGTGGGTTTGTTCTCCGGCATACTGTTCTGTGCGGACTGCGGCAGCGTGATGTATCAGCAGCGATACCAGACGGACAAGCGCAAGCAGGACTGTTATATCTGCGGCAACTACAAGAAACGCACCCATGACTGTACGGCGCACTTTATCCGCACCGACCTCTTGACCGCTGGTGTACTCTCCAATCTGCGGAAAGTGACCAGCTATGCGGCAAAGCATGAAGCCCGGTTTATGAAACTCTTGATTGAGCAGAACGAGGACGGGGGCAAACGCAGGAACGCCGCCAAGAAAAAGGAACTGGAAGCCTCCGAGAAACGCATAGCCGAGTTATCCGCTATCTTCAAGCGGCTGTATGAGGACAGCGTGACCGGGCGCATATCAGACGAGCGTTTCACAGAGCTGTCGGCAGACTATGAAGCAGAGCAACGGGAGCTGAAAGAAAGAGCCGCTGCTATTCAAGCGGAGCTTTCCAAAGCACAGGAAGCCACCGTGAACGCAGAAAAGTTTATGAATGTTGTCCGGCGGCATACCAGCTTTGAAGAACTTACCCCTACTCTGCTGCGGGAGTTTGTAGAGAAAATCGTTGTGCATGAGTGCAGCTATGACGAGAACAAGACCCGCAGACAGGACATTGAGATTTATTATTTCTTTTGTTGGCAAGGTGGACTTGCCCGAATAACCGCCCGACCTATCCGACACAATGCGCAAGTGCCGGATAGGAACGGCAAAATTTTTTACACTTCTATTACTTCTTTATCGCACATCAGTAAAATCACAGGGAATTAAGCAGGTTATGGCTAATTAGATGTAAATAAAAGCGGAAAGGAAAAGCACAATCCAGACGGAACCGGCGAGCCGTCAAGAAATATTGCGAGTTAGCAAGAAAACTGCTATAATGGGAAGCACGAACCCCAGCACTGGGAGAAAGGCAGGACGATAAATGCACATAAGCTATCAACCGCTTTGGAATACATTGAAAGAGCGGAACATGAGAAAAGAGGACTTGCGGCTTGCCGCAGGACTCACCACAAACCAGATTGCCAATATGGGAAAGGGATTGCATATCAGCATGGAAACCCTGCTTCGTATCTGCGGGGCGTTGGATTGTGATATTTCAGATGTGATTGAACTGGAACGAGAAAAATCTTCTTCTGGTGAAGCAGAAGATAGAATCAAAAAGTCGAAAATTCCTTGCTGAAGAATAGCAATATTCCAACATTGAAAATATAACAAAGTTAGGACGTGGAGGATAAATGTACAAAGTATTTTCATTTACAAACACCGATGAAGCTGTTCCTTATATGGATAAAAAGATTCTTCGGTATATTGATGAACAGATTACGGACAGTTTTGAGTGTTTTAAGGACTGCGATATCCTTGCATTTGACTGGTACGATGTTCAGAGTGAAAAAAAAGAGGATTTTAAGATGCTCTTATATCTGGACGGAAAGGATTTGCTGGTATTTTGTGAAACCTCTGAGGCAGAAGAAAAAGCAAATATGATTCTGCATACGATGACAGGGGAAGAAGGAGCAACAAATGAGCGGCTTTTCTACCATTTTTTTTCGTTACTGCTGAAAGGAGACATGGATTTTTTGAATAATCTTGAGGAAGAAATCAGCAATAATGAAGACAAGGTGCTGTCCGGCGACAAGGCATCCTATTTGAAATACATTACTGCATGGAGGCAGGAACTGTTGCGCCTGAAACGCTACTATGAGCAGCTTAATTTCATTTTTGATGAAATGACCGTGAATGACAACCAACTATTTAGCGAAGACGGAGTCCGCAGATTGATGACTTTGAGGAATAGAACGGACCGTTACCTGAGTGCCGTTAAGAATTTGCAGGAAATGGTGTCCCAGCTCCGGGAAGCATATCAATCCCAGCTGGCGATTGAGCA
Source organism: Blautia argi (assembly GCF_003287895.1). Classification (NCBI taxonomy): domain Bacteria; kingdom Bacillati; phylum Bacillota; class Clostridia; order Lachnospirales; family Lachnospiraceae; genus Blautia; species Blautia argi. Next base: position 100,009 of record NZ_CP030280.1, read on the forward strand.
GAATGATCTGATGAAAATTTTTACAGTGGTGACAGTAATATTTCTCCCGCTTTCGCTTCTGGCAGGGTGGTACGGGATGAATTTTTCACATATACCGGAACTCAAATGGAAATATGGATATCCATTGGTAATTCTGGTGAGCATTGTGACAGTCGCAGCGTTAATTTGGAAATTCAAAAAGAAAAAATGGTTATGATTCGCTTTTTAAGAGGACACAAAAAGTTCACAAAAAAATTAGCACTCACCATTGACAAATGCTAACAAGCGTGCTATAACACAGATAGAACAAAGGAAAGGGAAACGGAACAGATGAGAGGTTCCGATTTCTTCCCAAGTATTCTTGGTTCTGATTGACAATTCGGTTTTAACATTAAAAAAGGAGCGATGACTTATGATGTTACCTAGTGTTTTTGGTGAAAACTTATTTGATGATGTTTTTGATGATTTTTGGGGGTTCCCGTCATTTGATGATAAAGCAATGCGTAAAGCAGAGCGGAAGTTATACGGGCACCATGCAGCAAAAATGATGAAGACGGATGTGCAGGAGCACGATGACCATTATGAGGTGGATATTGACCTGCCTGGTTTCAAGAAGGATGAGATTACTCTGGAACTGAAGGACGGCTATCTGGTAATCAGCGCCGCAAAGGGCCTTGACAAGGATGAGAAGGAAAAAGAAACAGGCAAATTTGTACGTCAGGAACGTTATGCAGGCAGTATGAGCCGTTCTTTCTACATCGGCGAGAATGTGAAAGAGGACGATATCCATGCAAAATATGAAAGCGGGGTATTGAAGATTAACATTCCAAAAGAAGAAGCGAAAGAACCGGAAGCTGAAAAAAAGAAATACATTGCCATCGAGGGATAACGGCACCTCTTAACATAGAATAAAAGGATATTGCCCGGAGCGGGAAGCTGTGAAGTTGCCCGTTCTGGGCTTTTCTATATCATTTAAACAAAAAACAATTCAGCCAGCCGGAACCGGCTGGCTGTCCTACTGTTCATTATGCTCCAACACCGCTTTTATCATAGCAACGGCAAGCTCCTGTTTGCTGGGCGACACGTCTTTCCAGAGTGCTTCCAGCTCCTTGATTTTGCTGATTTCGTTTTCTTCCAATTCATCTTGAAGCAGATAATCAGGGGAAATCCGCAGGGAGTTACAAATATCTATGAATACCGGCAGACTGGGCATTTTCACACCGCCCTCAATCTGGCGAAGATACGTTGCGTTGATATTGCATAATTCCGAGAGCTTGTCTGCGGTAAAGCCCCGGTCTTTTCGTACCTCATTGATACGCTTTCCTAATCCTTTTCTCTCCATTGCCACCACCCGTTTGTTAGCTGTCAGTTATTATTTTGTACACCATAAGCCTATAATATGATTGTCATTTATCATAGATTCTGTTAGACTATGTTATATTAGCTAATAGCTAAACGGAGGGCATGAGATGAAAAGAATGTGGGAAAAAGTAAAGGAAACATGGCGGGAATTTTGGTTCGTTTATGAGGACGAGGAAGATTCCACACAACACCTAAGCCGGTCAGATAAGCAAAGTATCTGGTGCGGCTCATTTCTTATGTGTGCGTTCACGGCGGTTCTATGTATGGCTGGAATTGCAATCGGGAATATCCGTAACAACCGCCAGTATGAGCAGGACGTGGAAGAAACACTAAATATGATAGCAACCTACTTTGCCACCGCCACCGAGGACGAGTATGACGAGATAGCCCAGACTATCCGCCATGATTTGGTATTCAGTGAATACGGCAGGGATATGGAGAATTTGATACAGTACATTCCGAACACGTCCGAGAGCTGCCCCACCTGCCAGGAAAGCTATCCGGCACAGGCATTTCTTGTTTGTGTCAATACAGGAGAAACCTATTCCCTTGACGTGTATCACACAGACGAAAGCCCGGATGATGAATACGGCGGTATGCGCCTGTCCTTTGGTTATGATGAAATCAGCGAAGCGAGTATTCATGTAACATCATATCCGGGAGAACAAGACGGCTATGCAGAGATTTTCCGGGGGCGGCGGATTGTCAGCGCCCACAAGATGAAGTCTGTTTTTTGTGACGATTGTATCAGGGAGATTCTAAACACGATTGACGGGCAGCTATTGGAGGAAGTTGTTCTTTTTGACGCAGAACAAAAAGCCTTTTATCCGGTCAAGGACGAGGAAACGCTTCAAATCGGAAGCTATGGGCTGGCTGTCAGCTATGACAGCGGGGATTTCAGGATTGATATAGAATATGTCAGCGAATAAAGGCGCTGCCGTTGCAGGAACCGCAATTCCAACAACGGCAGTTTTTATTTTCTCCTGCGCCGGAAATTCAAAGGATTGTTTTTAATGACCGGCGATTTTGCCAGCACTTTTTTCAAGACTTTCTGCTCATCAGGGGGCAGCTTGTCAAAGTCGATACCCAGCATATTTAAAATGACTTTCCAGATTTTTGTCAGGTGGTCGCCGGGGAATTTCAGGGCGTTTTGAATATCTTGCGCCATTTTCTTTGCGAGGGAGAAATCCGGCGTGCTGTCAATGTCGTGTTCATGGGCTTTCCGTATATCGTGGAGAATGGAATCCCATGTTTTATGCGTTATATGGCAGAAAAAATCTTCTTCCTCTAATTGGGCGGCAAGAAGCGTTTCCGAATATAAATCCCCGTCCACATAGCGGTGCTTCTGAATGAGGGCAAGCCGCTGTTCTTCCAGCCCTTCGTTCATATCCCGGAAGCGGGCGGTCGCATGACCGTCTATGTAAATTTCCGTATCGGTCATCAGCCGCTCAAACTTTCCGTGGGTGATAATCTCACAGAGCAGACGGTTATTGATTTTGCCGCTTTTCAAAAGCTCCACTGTTTCATCATTCAGGTGCAGCTCCATTAAGGGCGTGTTTACCTGCTCCCTGTTTTCTGTCCGGCACAGCAGGTAATCAAGGGACACCCCGTAGAAGTCCGCCAGAATAACGAGGTTGCCATGATTGATTTCTTTGTAATCGTCCGCTTCATAGCTGCCAAGGGCAGACTTTGAAATGCCGGTCAGGTTTGATAGTTCTTCCAGCTTCAGCTTTCTCTCTGTGCGTAAATCCTTTAGCCGTTCCTGTATGCTAAGGCGTGATTTCATAGGCGAATGGCTCCTTTCCGGCGGCTCCCCCGCCGCTCTCTAAAGATTATACCACACCATTTCCGAGAACGTGGAAATTTTCGATTTTCAGCTGGATTTCCTACTTTATGGATATACGGAGCAGGGTACAAAAATGTTCTATCATACAAGTAGTTCATCGGTGAATCAATTCAACCGAATGACCGGCTTGTGTGGGATATGCGCCCCGGAGATGTAGCGCCGTGACCTGCGGCAGGGAAATGGAGGAACCCTGACCGCAGCGAGCGTACCAAGGGGAGCGAAACGCCGCCGTGAGAATCGGGGGCAGGAACGACACCGGGGAGAACCGGCAAAATGGACACCAAAACGATACCAAAAACCAACAATCGGGCAAGGTATAGCCTACCCTGCCCGTAATACCACGGGGGATTTTCGGGCGGCTCTATGGCTTGAATTTCCCTGAAAATCGCCCCGAAATGCAACACAAAAATCTGCTATCCGTCCACCGGCGGCTGTTACCGCCAGCATGGGCGGATTTTTCATTAAGGAGGCACTATGCCGAGAATGTCAAAGAAGTTGAAGAAAGAGCTTGCTTTCTTCTTAAACGAGCGTGGACGCAGGAGCTACAACGAGCTTTGCCGGAAATGCCAGCATGATTGCAAGCAGAGCTTCCGGGCGGTCATTGTGGCTTGCCCCCGCTATCTTTCCAAACGCTCAAAACAGAAAAAGGAGGACACCAACTGAATGGAATATGAATTTATGACGATTGACACACCCCTGCCGCCCAGTATGCCTCTGCCGAGAGCCATGCTGCGGCTCCCGATCAGCAGCACCGCAAAAATCATGTACGCCCGTATGCTGGACGATGTTCTGGCAAATGGCATAGAGGACATGAACGGGATTTTATTTATCTGTTTCCCGATTGTGGAATTGTCGGCGGCGCTCTCCCGCAGCACCATGACCGTGAAGTGAGATTGCGGGCCAGGTTGGACAGACACCGCAAGGCTGGAATAGTAGTATCTTCAATATGATTGAAGGACTGTCGAATTCGGTCATCATGCCGATTGCAAGTATTATCATAACCTTTGTATTGTGTTATGAACTGATCTCCATGCTGACAGAGCGAAATAATATGCATGATATTGATACATGGATGTTCTTTAAATATTTTGTAAAAATGTGGATCGCCGTATATCTGGTAAGCAATACGTTTACCATCACAATGGCGGTTTTTTGATGTAGGACAAAGTGTCGTAAACTCAGCGGCAGGGCTGGTTTCCGGAGATACATCCATTGATATCAGCTCTGCGATTACAGATTTATCGGCTACATTGGAAAGCATGGAGATCGGGGAACTTGTGATATTGGCATTGGAAACTTTGATCGTAAGTTTCTGTATGAAGATTATGTCTGTACTGATCACGGTTATTTTGTATGTCCGTATGATAGAAATTTACCTTTATACCTCAGTTGCACCGATTCCGTTCGCAACGATGAGCAACAGAGAGTGGGGACAGATCGGAACAAATTATTTCAGAGGACTTTTTGCCTTGGCGTTCCAGGCGTTTCTGATGATGGTGTGTGTTGCTATTTATGCAGTATTAGTGGCAGGTATCCAGTTTTCAGATAATCTGAGTTCTTCATTATTTGGTGTAATGGCATATACAGTGATCTTATGTTTTAGTCTGTTCAAGACAGGATCACTTAGCAAATCTATATTTAATGCACATTAAAAAGAAAGGAAGTGAAACACATGGCGTATGTGAGTGTGCCGAAAGATTTAACGAAAGTAAAGAATAAAGTGGCATACAGAGGGAATCTCTTTTCCGGTGACAGTAGGAGAAGAGGAATACTTTGTATTGGGAGATCACCGTACCAATGCAAAGGACAGCAGAATTTATGGTACGGTAAAAAAAGAAGAAATCAAAGGATTAGTAATTACTCTGTTGAGACGCAGAGGATTTTAAAAAAGAAACGAGGTATAAGAATATGATCAATAAAAAGAAAATTGGAGCATTGATATTAGCAGGAACAATGTTACTGAGCATGGGAACAACTGCATTTGCAGCAGGGGAATCTACCACACCGAATGTAAATCAGAATGGTCAGGTGCCGATTACAAAAAAGTTTGAAATGGCAGATGGACTAACGACACCGGCTGCAACTTTTAAATTCACAGCAACATCACAGACACCAGGTGCACTTCCGGCAACGATTGCTGATGTTTCATTTACAGAGGGACAGACTGGAACATTAAAAGGTGAAAAATATGTCCTTGAAGGAACTACAGCTATTTCTTTTCAAGGTACTTGGCCACACGCTGGAGAATATGTTTATACAGTAACAGAGAAACAAGAAAGTATGCCAAACGTAACGTATGATGCTTCTAGCTATACACTTCGTGTATATGTGATTAACGGAACAAATGGATTAGAAGTGGAAAAAATTACAGCACAAGGAGCAACTGGGAAAACAGATAAAATTTTATTTACGAACACTTATGCAAAGAATAATGCCACTTTGACGATTGAGAAAAATACAACGGGAACATATGCAGACAAAACAAAAGAGTTTAATTTTGAAATTACCTTTACAAAGTCACCAATGTCCGATCAGACAAGTTTTACAGGAAATATTGGATCAGAATCTGTTGAATGTACAGCTGGAACTGCAAAACCATTTACTCTGGCAGATGGAGAACAATTAGTATTTAGTAATCTTCCGGTAGGAACAACTTATGTAGTAAAAGAGCTTGCTGCAACGGATGGATATACACCGAGCGTTACTGTTATAGAAAATATAACAACCACTGTAAACAATAGAACTGCAGCACAGGAAGGTGATGCATTGGATACTTTAAAAGAAGGTGAAAAAAAGAACTTAGTTGGAGAATATGAGAATAAAGTAACGTTTACCAATACACATCAGGGCGGTGTTGTACCTACAGGTATCCTTATGAATAATCTTCCGTTCATCTTATTGGTAGCTGTTGCAATCGTGGCATTTGTTTCTCTGGCAGTCATAAAAAGACGCAGAACATCCGGAAAATAGTGAAAAACGCAAAGAAAATAATTCGGATTGCAGATAAGACGGTAAACTGGCTGATTGTACTCTGCTTTATGCCGCTATTGCTTTATGGGCTTTACGGATTATGGGATTCCAAACAGATCAATCAGCAGGCAGACGCTTCTCTTTACGAAACCTATAAGCCAAACTCAAAGGATTTTATTTCCTTTGCGGAGCTTCAAAAGAAAAATCCGGAAGTGATCGGATGGATTACCGTGGATGGAACACAGATTGATTATCCGCTGGTACAGGGAGAAGATAATTCCAAATATGTAAACACAGATCCATTGGGAGCATTTTCCCTTTCCGGGAGTATCTTTTTAGATTGCAATAATCAAAAAGATTTTTCGGATATGAACAGTATTATTTATGGACATCATATGGAAAAAGATGCGATGTTTGGGGAAGTGGAATATTATCAGGAACCGTCTTATTTTAAAAAGCATGCTCATGGGAAATTGTATTATGGAGGAAAGTGGCATGAGGTTGAATTTTTTGCTTTCCTTCATGCCGATGCCTATGACAGCGTTCTGTATAATACGCAGCTGCAGAAAGAAACAGATACTTTGTTGTATTTGGATTATGTGCGGCAGAATGCAAGTTATTTTGAAGAACTTTCCTTCCAGAAAAGTGAAAGATTTGTAACTTTATCAACCTGTACTTCCGACAGCACCAATGGCAGGCATCTTCTGGTTGGAAGAATTCAGGAAGAAATCCAAAAGGAACAGGGAGACCTACAATATGAGAAAAAATAAACAGATACTTGTTTTCGCTCTATTGTTCAGTTTTCTGTGTTTTCCTGTAAAACAGGCTTTTGCGGCGGCTGGCATGACAGAAGTTCCATTGACAGTAAAGCAAAGTTTTGTGGTGGAAAATCCTGTTAAGGAAATGGATTTTACAGGAAATTATGAATTTCGTGCTTTAGATCAAGAAGCACCAATGCCGGAAAATACGAAAAATGGGATCTACTCTTTTTCGTTAAACGGAGAGCAGGTAGAAACGACATTTTCATTACAATATTTGCACGCAGGTGTTTTACCACTATCAGTTGGATCAGACAACTGCAGAGAAGAAAGGATATCAATACGATAAAAGCTGTTATGACATTACGGTTTATGTGAAAAACGGGGAAAATGGGGAATTGATTCCTCAGGTAGTGGCAGAAAAGGGAGATGGAAAAAAGTGTGGAGATCTGGAATTTCTTAATTCCTATCAGGGAAAGAAGCCAGGAGCTTCCGCCCCGTCTGATCCGTCCAAACCTAATAAACTGGTAAAAACGGGTGATACAACACATATCATGGCGTATGTTGGGATTGCAGCAGGATCACTATTTTTGATCTTAGCGCTTGTGTATTTTAGAAAACATAAACAGAAAAAATAATAAAGTTTGATGAAAAAAAGGGATGTTCTGCCCGAATAGAAGATCAGAATATCCCTTTTTGTATATAAGGCTGACAGAAAAATGTTATAAAAAAGAGAAAAATTTTGTTGTAATGGTATTAGAGAATTGCTACAATACAAAAAATAGAATTGAAGTTGTTCGGATAAAAAGGGGCTGAAAATGATGTATGGTATTATTTTTGTTGTATTATTATTTGTGATATTTAATTCACCTAAATATATTAGAAAGAAACTTACAGAGCAAATTGCGGATGAAAGCAATAAAGCCAAAGATAATTTACAGACTTCACAATTAAATTTTTTATCAAAGATAGAATGGCTTAGGTTCTATCCATTGAAGAAAATTTTACTGGGAGCAATTTGGCTTGTTTGCCTATTTTATGCTGTAAGAGGAGTCTTTATGACTATTCATGATCCTCGTGGTATATTTATATTCCTCACAGCTTTATTTTGGTTCATCACTATTTTTACAGCACGCAAGATGTGGCGATATATTAGATTACCTTATCACTGTGCGCCTGTATTAAACCATATCAAAACAAAAGAAGAACTAAAGAAATCTCTGCAAGGAGAATGTTTTGAAAAAGTAATGTTTCAGAGTAGTTTATTACAAAAATATTTTCATGTTCTTATTAGCGAAAATTGGATAGTGATGGATGGACGCCTTTTTTCAAGAAATGAAATTAAAAAAATCTATTATTTACATAAAGGTTCTATTCGAAATTATGAACAAGTTAAGTTTATATATTCTAATGGTGAAGAATACCAATTCCCTGGTAGCAACGAATGGCGTGAAGATGAACTTCGCCAAACAGAAGTATCAAATTTGCTACATAAAATATGCCCAGTAGTTATTGAAAATGCAGAAGATATAAATACTGCATCACAGAAAAAAGAGAAATCTGTTGTCTACTGGAATATGAATTATAAAGGCAAATTTAGAAGAACATTATGGTTTATTCCGCTAGTTGTTATTCTGTGCTTCTTGACACCTCTGTTTATGGGGAAATTTTGGTTCATATACGATATACTTCTTATCGGAATTTTGATATGGCAGCTTAGATATACATATAGGAAAATGAAAATTGAAGAAACAACAGTAAATGTGACAAAGGAAAACAGTAATAAAAAATATACCATTGCCATGAAAAATGTTCATATGTACAATTATCTTCTGGCAATAAGAGATGAAACGCATATCTACAAAGCGATCATTGAAGCGGTACCGGATGAAAAAGAAAGCATGATGATTTGGCTGGATGATTTTAACTTTCCACAAGAAGAGATTGAGGGCATAAAAGAAGAAATAGAACTGTACTTTAAGGCCAGAAATATCAATTGCATATTTAAAACTGGCAAAAGAGTATAGGGTTGAAAAATAGTTATAAACTTTGATTGGGGAAAAAGAACTGCCTCTAAATTTGTTTGAAATCATTGATATGTATGACAAATTTCCGGTTGACAGAGTCAGCAAATTATTAAATGAAAAGTGTTAAGTGGAAGAAACACTAATGGAACAAAAATGCTGCACAGTGGATTGCCTGAGTAACAGTATGTTGGTTTTATAAGATAATATATAGAATAGAAAAAAGTCACTTCGCATCTGATTTTTCAGGCGGAGTGATTTTTTTCTTGAATTAGTACCCAAATAAAAAACTACCCTTGTATTATGTAGTGTAAAAAGAAAAAGAACCAGGGAGGCGGTTTTATGAGAGGAAAAAGTGAAGGAGAACAGACGCTGTCCGTATCCAGAAAAGAAGTAAAATATTTGCTTTCACTTCCAGACAGATTATATTTATTGGATGCCTTGGATCGGCTTTTAACGCCGGATGCGTATGGCGGTTACAATGGTTATACAGTAAGAAGTGTATATTTTGACAGCATGACCAATGAAGATTATGAAGATAAAAAAATCATGCGGATGAGAAGAAAAGAATCCGTGTCAGAGTATATCACCCAGATGATAAAGTGGCAAAATTTGAATTAAAGCGGAAAAGTTTTGGGAGAGAACTAAAAGAAAGTATTGTGATTTCGCGCGAAGATGCAATACAGGTATTACATAGAAATTATGAGGTTTTGTTGAAGTACCATAACCCCATATCCCAATATGCGTATGACTTGATGACAACGCGGTTATACCGGCCGGTTTCTCTTATAGAGTATGACAGAAGAGCATATACGCATGAGAATTTCAATACCCGCGTTACAATGGATAATAACTTACGGTTTTGTGAATTTAACTATGATCTGTTTGCCAGGCATTTAAACTTTAAATCTGCGATGCCAAAGGAACAGACAATCCTGGAAATTAAATATGACAGGTTCCTTTTTAAACAGATTCAAGATGTGCTTTCCAAATGTGATTTGAGCAAAAAACCTCCGAGCAAATTTGGAACTTCACGTCAGATTTTAAAAGAATATTATACATAGGAAAGGATGAGGAAAATGAGTAATTGGATGAAAACTTTTATGGGAGAGCAGGTTGCCGCGCCTTATATTACAACCATGCAGAATTTATTAGGAAGTATTTTGTTTACCCTTGTAGTTGCAAGTTTTATGCTGGTGATTTACAGAGTGTGCCACGATACTTTAACGTATAATAAAAAGTTCAACATTACATTGATGATGCTGTCAGTGATTTCAACTGTTTTGCTGGCTCTGATTCAGAATAATCCCCTGTTATCTTTAGGGGTGCTGGGTTCCCTGTCTATTTGCAGAATCCGAACGAATACCAAAGATCCCAGGGACTTAGGATTTGTTTTCTGGGCATTGGCAATAGGTATTGCGTCTGCAGTAGGAGCGTTTACCGCTGGGATTGCCAGTTCGCTGATTATGGGAGTTGTACTGGTCGTATTCCATAAACTGGATAAAGGATGTGAACATCAGATGATGGTTGTCAGAGGAGAAAAAAAGCAACTGGAACTGGTACAGAATGTGTTGCATCAGGCAGGTGTTACCGTACAGAGTAAAAATGTTTTTACGGATACATTTGAACTGGTATATGAATTACAGCTTGAAAAGAACGAAGAGGAGAAGTTAGTCAGCCGGATCAGTAACATAGAAGGAATCCGTGGTGTGAATGTATTAGCGCCAAAGACAAAAGTGGCATGATATGGAGGAACAATATGAAACGGATAAAACTTTTTTTAATAATTAGCTGTTTAATATGTGGAATCTGTTTCAGCGGTTGTGGGAAAAAGGAAAAGGAAGAACCTGCCGTAACAGGAAAAACTGCTGAGTTGATGTTTATAACCATAGGAAAAGGAGATGCGTTTTTATTAAAAACTCCAGAAGATACTTATTACATGTGTGATACGGGGAAGAAAGAAGATTATCAGCAGATTAAAAAAGTATTAGAGAAAAAACAGGTAACAGAGTTAAAAGGTATTTTTTTATCTCATGGACACAAGGATCATGCCGGAAATGTGAAAAATCTAATAAAAGACTACCCAATAGAAAAAATATATCTTTCCAAAAGGGATGATGCTTCATATGAAAAAGTAGATATGCAGGAATTAGCGGACTCTTATCAGGTTCCATTGGAATATCTGGAAGGTGGAGAAGTATTGGATTTGGAAGGCGTGACAGTTAATGTCTGGATACCGGAAAGATGTGATTACAGAAATGCCAATAATAATTCCATTGTTTTTCGTTTCCAATATGGAAAGAACTCTTTCCTTTTGACAGGTGACATGGAATACGGAGAAGAAGCTGCTTATTTACAAAGTGGGGAAGTTCAGAAAACAGATATTTTAAAACTGGGACATCATGGAGAAAATGATGCGACATCGGTTACATTTTTAGAAAAAATCAGACCAACATACGGGCTCATTACGGGAAATGAAGAAGAAAATCCAGATTCGGTGAATCCGGAGATAGAAGCCCGATTGGATGCCTTTGATGTGGGAAAGTTTCTATTCAGAGGGAGACCAACTTGCGTGGGATTTTATTTTGAATGGGGAACAGATTCAGATTGAACAGTTAAAGGAGTAAGGGAAGGAGCAGGAATATGAATCAGCAGTTAGAAGAAACTATAAATTCTTTTATGAATGCAATACAAATAGAACCAAGTGGAATGATGATATGGATAAGTCTGGCGGTAGCTTTACTGTTTGCGGCAATTTTGTGGGGAACCTATCGTTTATCCAATACGAAACAGTCCTATCAGCCGAAATTTGCGGCAACTTTAGTGGCATTAGCAATTATTTCTACCATCCTGATGGATTTGATACAAACGAACATTGCGCTTTCTCTGGGAATGATTGGTTCGTTATCGATTGTAAGATTTCGTACAAATATTCGTGATCCACGTGATATCGGATTTATTTTCTGGTCTATGGCAATTGGCATTGCTTCTGCAACACAAAGCTATTTGATCGGATGCATTGGAAGTGTGGTTTTAGCTGTTGTAATGTTTATGACAAAAAATACCGGAACGGAAAACCAGCATTTGTTACTGGTTGTAAGAGGAAGTAATACAGACTTGGATCAAATCCAGAAGATTGTCGGTTATCATACAAACAGTAATCTGGTAAAGGCTAAAAATATTCTTGCCGATTCCTTTGAACTGGTATATGAAGTAGAGATTCCGGAAACAAACAGTAATAAAGTTATTGAAACTATTTTTGAACTGGGTGGAATTGACAGTGTGAATTTACTGGCGCAAAATGCGTGATAAATAGAGCCTCCCCATGATATAATAGAATTCGGAATGAGGATATAGAAAGAAGGGGTAGCTATGGTTCCAGGTGAAAAGATAGCATTAGAGAATCTGGATCAGCTTATAAACCAGCATATGGCTTTTTTAATCCGGACAGTAAGCAATTTTACGGGAAAATATGTTTCGATTGAAAATGATGACGAATTCAGCATAGCACTGATCGCCTTTACTGAAGCAGTGAAAAAATATGATGAGGATAGAGGAAACTTTCTGGGATTTGCAAAATTAGTGATAGAAAGCCGTCTGAAAACTTATTTAGGGAAAAAAAGAAAGGAATCGTCTGAGGTCTCTCTGGAAGCAATGCAGGAAGACGGGATAGATTTTACAGAAGAAAAGGAAGAAAACAGCAGCCTTCATGAAGAAATTATTCAGTATCGGGAAGAATTGCTGCTGTTTGGATTAACGCTGGAAGTTCTTGCAGATCGGGCGCCAAAACATAGTGATACAAGAAAAAGAGCAGTAACAGTAGCGGAAATGGCCAGTGAAGACAAAGAAACAGTAGAAGAAACGTATTTAAAAAAGAAACTTCCAATCCGTAAAGTTGCCAGGCTTTCCAGGGTTACAGAGAAAATTGTAAAGGGAAGTAAGGAATTTATTTTGTCCGTATTGATTATATTTGTGAAACAATTTCCAGGATTAGTCTATTGGATTAAGGGAGAGAGGTGTCATCACCATGTATCATAAAGTAATTGTAATGGAAATAAAAGAAACGTATGCGCTTGTTATGGCAGAAGATGGTCAGATTCTTCGTGTTGTATATAAAGACGGTATGAAGGTGGGAGATTGCATCTATATATTAGAAGAAGATATATTGAAAAAGGATTCTTTCAAGGAAGAAAACCATGCATCCATCATCCCGTTTGCAGAAAGGAAGAAGACCGGAAATCAACATAAAACACTTTGGAAGAAGATGGTTGCAGTAGCCGCCGCATTTGCGCTTTTTGTTACATCTTTTGCAGTATTATCAAAGCCGGAAAAGGCTTATGCGATGGTATCTGTGGATGGAGAAAAAGCGGTTGAAGTAGTTTTAAATCAAAAAAACAGAGTGAAAGAAGCCGACTCAAAGAATGATTCTCTTACAAGAGAAGAAAAGAAAAAGATAAAAGGAGAAAAGGTAGAAACAATTAAGAACTATTTTTCACAGGATCTTTCGGATAAAGAAACCATTATTGTGGGATATGCTTTTTTGGAGGACGAATCTGAAGAAGAACGTGCAGCATTGCAGAGACGTCTGGAAAAAACATTTGGTACGGAACATTTACTTTACCTTGCAGGGGATAAAGAAGATGTTGAAAATGCAAAGAAAGCAGGCAAAAGTTTGGGAATATATCTGGCAGGGCAGATATATTAACCGGAGAAGATTTCAACAAAGTGGTAAATGAAGTTACAGAAGAAGAGATTCTGGAATTGCTGGAAAAGAATCCGTCCTTTATAGAAAATCCTGTATTGAAAAAATCGATTCAAGAAAAATTATCGGATTATGAAGATGCAGATGATCCTGAAAAAGAAGAGGAAACAGATCATGATGAGAATGAAGATATTTTAGAACAGCAAAATGAGAAACAGGAGGAGCAGGGAGAAACTGATCAAACAGATGAAACAGATAAGTCTGGAGAATCCAAGGATGCGGATGAAACAGACACAGCAGATGAATCGGAAAATCAAGGGGAGGAGTATAAATCGGAAACATCAGATGAAGAAACAGAGCCTGGCGAGGAAGCAGATTCGTATGAAATGGAATCAGCAGATGATATGACAGAAAACGAAGTAGAAGAAATGAAAACTTCAGAAAGTACTGGTGAATTAGAGAAAGATTAATGAAGGAATTGAATAAAGTGATTTTGTAGGAATGCAAGGGCTGTGAGCTAAGAAATTAGTGAGCAGCTCTTTTTATTATGCTGTCATGTACATGCGATAAAGAATTTTATGGATTATTCTAACTAGAACGGTTTTCTATTTCTTATGGAATTTTAATCTGAATAGAAATATGCTTTCCCCTATTTAATATATTCTGCGGTATTCTTGATGTGTAAAAAGAAATGGGGTGAATGATGTGAGTATTATAAAAGCGATTAAAAAATGTGAATATGATTTTGAAGTTCGTGCAGAAAAAATTTTTATGGCATCATCCGATTCTTGGCTTTTTTTCCATCTTTGTAGGAATGCCTTTGATCGTGTTATGTGCTGTTTGTGCAATTACAATTATTTTTGCCTTACCAATGTCTTTGATTTTCGGGTGGGTCTAATCTTTATTGCATCTTAAACTGTGGCTGGAAAGATTTATGCCATATTAAGAAAAAAAGGACTATGATAATGCATGGAAAAGTTGTAAAGGAGGAACGAAATTATGTTGGATGTATTCATGATAGCAATTTTATTAGGATGTTTTGGCTTGGTGAAGTCGTTTGCAGATTTTTGCGACTGGCAAATCAAACCAAAAGAAAAATAGGAGGATGAAAGCAAAATGGATATGATTGTTTTAGGTGTTATGATTGCCGGGATTGGGATTTATTTGGTATATGCATTGATAAATCCAGAAAAATTGTAAGGATCTGGTGAGAATAACTAGGAGGAAAAGACATGTTACAGATTATTTTGACACTTGCGATTTTTGTGATACTGGTCATTCCGGTGGGAAAATATATGTACCATATTGCAACAAAACAAAAGACTTTTGCGGATAAAGTTTTTAATCCGATTGATCGCTGTATTTATAAGGTTTGTGGAATTAAGGGCGAAGATATGGGATGGAAGAAATACGCATTGACCTTGCTCTTGGTAAATGCAGTTATGGTATTTGTAGGATATGCAATTTTAAGACTGCAAAGTATCCTGTTTTTGAATCCAAATGGGATTTCAAATATGGAGCCAACACTTTCCTTTAATACGATTATCAGCTTTATGACTAATACAAACCTGCAGCATTACTCAGGAGAAAGCGGTCTTTCTTATGTGGCACAAATGTGTGTCATTATTTTTATGATGTTTACATCAGCTGCAACGGGTTATGCAGCATGTATGGCTTTTTGCCGAGGACTGGCTGGAAAGAAAATTGGAAATTTTTATGAGGATATGGTAAGGATCACGACTAGAATTTTAATTCCAGTATCTTTTATAGTCGGGTTATTATTGGTAAGCCAGGGAACACCACAGACGTTACAAGGAAACTTTACAATTGAAACCTTGGAAGGAAACTTCCAGGATATTGCAGTGGGACCGGTAGCAGCTCTGGAATCCATTAAACACCTGGGAACGAATGGCGGTGGATTCTTTGGAGCAAACTCAACCACGCCGTTTGAAAACCCTACGGTAATCAGCAATATTATAGAAATGATATCCATGATGATCTTGCCGGGTGCCTGTGTGGTTACTTTTGGACATATGCTTCATGATAAAAGAAAAGAGAAAAAAGCAGAGAAAGCTGCCATGAATGTACAGGTATTGCCGGGAACAGCCCAAAAGAAAGTAATCTTGGGACGTCAGGGGGCAGTTATCTTTGGTGCAATGGCAATCATTTTCCTGATTGGACTCACCATTTGCTATCAATCAGAAATGGCAGGTAATCCAGTGATTCAGGAGATGGGCATAGACCAGAGCCAGGGAAGTATGGAAGGAAAAGAAGTACGTTTTGGGGTTCCACAATCAGCTTTGTTTACGACGGTAACAACTTCTTTTACAACAGGTACGGTTAATAACATGCATGATACGTTGACTCCGCTAGGCGGATTAGTTCCATTATTACATATGATGCTTAACTGCGTTTTTGGTGGTAAAGGGGTTGGCCTTATGAATATGGTCATGTATGTCATTCTGGCAGTATTCATTTGTGGTCTGATGGTAGGACGAACACCGGAATACCTGAATAAAAAAATTGAAGGAAAAGAAATGAAGCTGGTTGCAATCTGTATTTTAATTCATCCACTTCTAATCCTTGGATTTTCTGCATTGGCAGTAGCGGTTCCGGCAGGGCTTGAGGGTATTACAAACCCTGGCTATCATGGACTTACTCAGGTATTGTATGAATTCGCATCTTCCGCAGCGAATAACGGTTCGGGATTTGAAGGCTTGGCTGATAATACAGCATTTTGGAATATTACTGCTGGTCTGGCAATGTTCTTTGGAAGATATATTGCGATTATTGCACAGCTTGCGATTGCTGGATCTATGTTGGCTAAGAAAAAAGTCAATGAAACTGTGGGTACGCTGCGTACCGATAATATAACTTTTATGATTATTCTTGTGTTTATTGTATATATTTTCGCTGCATTAACCTTCTTCCCAGCATTAGCATTGGGACCGATTGCAGAACATCTGTCAATCTGGATGTAAGGTACAGTGAAAGGAGAGAAAGAAATGGCTAAAAATAAGAAGACAAAATTTATTACCAAGGATATTTTAAAATCATCCATTATAGGATCTTTTCAAAAACTGGATCCTCGTTATATGATAAAAAATCCGGTCATGTTTGTCGTAGAAATTGGATGTTTCATCACACTGTTATTGACTTTTGTACCGACATTATTTGGAGGCAGTGAGCAGTATCGAATCTATAATGGAATCGTAACAATTATTTTATTTGTAACGGTTTTATTTGCGAACTTTGCAGAATCTGTTGCGGAAGGACGAGGAAAAGCTCAGGCTGCATCTCTGAAGAAAACAAAGCAGGATACGAAAGCAAGAAAGTTGTTGCCGGATGGAACGGAACAGATTATCAATGCTTCTGAATTGAAAAAAGGTGATCTGGTTCTGGTAAAAGCAGGAGAACTGATCCCGAATGATGGAGAAGTTATAGAAGGAATTGCTTCGGTAGATGAATCCGCTATTACTGGTGAATCTGCACCAGTAACCAGAGAGGCAGGCGGTGATTTTTCTTCTGTAACAGGTGGTACGACTGTCGTATCGGACTGGTTGAAAATTAAAATTGTAGCAGAACCAGGAAAATCATTTTTGGATAAAATGATCTCCATGGTTGAAGGAGCTTCCAGACAGAAAACTCCAAATGAGATTGCTCTGAATACATTGTTGATTGTACTGACTTTGATATTTTTGATTGTAGTTGTAACCTTATATCCGTTTGCATCGTACCTTGGTGTGAAGATTCCTATTTCATGGGCGATTGCACTGATGGTGTGTCTGATTCCGACAACTATCGGTGGTCTTTTGTCGGCGATTGGTATTGCAGGTATGGACCGTGTTACCAGATTTAATGTCATTGCTATGTCCGGTAAAGCGGTAGAAGCCTGTGGTGATGTTGATACCATGATTTTGGATAAGACAGGAACAATTACATATGGAAACCGTTTGGCAGCTGAGTTTTATCCAGTGAAAGGTGTCGAAAAAGAGGATTTGATTGATTATAGTGTGATGTGTTCCATTATGGATACAACACCAGAAGGAAAATCAACGGTAGATTTAGGTAAACAGATGGGATGCGTATTAGATGAACGAATTGCAGACCAAATGCAGTTTGTGGAATTTACAGCTCAGTCCAAGATGAGTGGTGTGAATCTGCAGGATGGAACGGTTGTAAGAAAAGGCGCTTTTGAAGCAATGAAAATTTTTGTAAAAGAGAAGGGGGGAAACATTCCGGAAGATTTACAGGAGATTGTTACAAATATTTCCAATTTAGGCGGAACACCGTTAGTTGTTTGTGTAAATGAAAAAATCTTGGGCGTGATTTATTTAAAAGATACTGTAAAGCCGGGATTATCAGAACGATTTGAACGACTTCGAGAAATTGGAATTAAAACAATCATGTGCACAGGCGATAATCCGCTGACAGCGGCTACCATAGCAAAAGAAGCTGGAGTAGATGGTTTTATTGCAGAGTGTAGACCGGAGGATAAGATCACAGCTATCAAAAAAGAACAGGCAGAAGGAAAATTAGTAGCCATGACAGGTGATGGTACCAACGATGCTCCAGCGCTGGCTCAGGCAGATGTAGGTCTTGCAATGAACTCTGGTACACAGGCAGCGAAAGAAGCAGCTAACATGGTAGATCTAGACTCTGATCCGACCAAGATTTTGGAAGTTGTTGAAATTGGAAAACAGCTTTTGATTACCAGAGGTTCGTTAACAACATTTAGTATTGCAAATGATATCGCAAAGTATTTTGCGATTATCCCAGCAATGTTTACGATGGTGCTGCCTCAGATGCAGATCTTAAATATTATGCATTTGGCAACCCCGGCGAGTGCGATTCTTTCAGCTTTGATTTTTAACGCAATCATTATCCCGGGATTAATTCCGGTTGCCATGAAAGGTGTAAAATATAAACCAATGAAAGCAGAAAAAATGCTATTGAGAAATATGGGGATTTTTGGTTTAGGTGGTATTATTGTTCCGTTTGTAGGAATTAAATTGATTGATTTACTTGTTGCTCCATTGTTGGCTCTTATAGGAATGTAGGAGGAATAGAAAGATGAAAAAATTTGGTAAAATGGCAGGAAAAGCATTGATATTTTGTGCTGTAATGATGTTACTTTGTTCCTTTGCTTACCCGCTGGCTCTTACAGGAGCCAGCCAGCTGGCAATGAAAGAAAAGGCAAATGGAAACCTGATTGATAAAGAGGGAAATCCTACGACGGACAGTAAAGAAGCGGTGGGTTCTGCTTTGGTAGGACAGGAATTTACAGAAGATTATTATTTCCAGGGAAGACCATCTGCAGTAGGATACAATAATTATACAGAGGAAGAATTGAAAAATGGTGAATACAGTGGCGTTTCTTCTGGCAGCTATAATTATGGGAACTCCAATCCGGAGCTGGAAAAGAGAATCCAAAAAGATTTGGATGAGTTTTTAGAGAAACACCCGGGAGTGAAAGCAGAAGATGTGCCGTCTGATCTGCTTACTGCTTCCGGTTCAGGATTAGATCCCCACATTTCACCGAAAGCAGCTGAAATCCAGATTCCGTATGTAGCAGAGAATTCAGGATTATCAGAAGAAGAAGTGACAGAGATTGTAGAAGAGAACACAGAACATAAGGTACTTGGAATTTTTGGCGAGGAACGAGTTAATGTGTTAAAATGTAATTTAGCAGTTGCCAATGCCATGGGAATATTAGAGTAGGATGTTTATGGAAACGAAAGAATATGAAAGACCGGATTCGCAGCAGCTTCTTCTGAGACTTCAGCTGGAAGAAGAGGAAAAACTGAAAAAGACAAAGGGAAAGCTGAAGATCTTTTTGGGATATGCGGCAGGATCTGGGAAAACGTATGCGATGCTGACGGCAGCACATGAAGCCAAGAAGCATAAGATTGATGTAGTGGCTGGATACATAGAACCACATGACAGGCCTGATACGCAGGCTCTTGTGGAAGGCTTGGAAACGATAGCACCGATGGAGGTTGTGTATAAAGGGGTAAAACTTCGGGAATTTAATTTGGATGCAGCATTGAAACGAAATCCAAGATTGATCTTAGTAGATGAACTGGCTCATACCAATGTTAAAGGATGTCGGAATGAAAAAAGATACCAGGACGTAAAAGAGCTTTTACGTGCTGGTATTGACGTATATACAACGATGAATGTTCAGCATTTAGAGAGCTTGAATGATATTGTAGGCAGTATTACACACGTCAATGTGCGTGAAAGGGTGCCGGACAAAGTGTTTGATCATGCGGATCAAGTAGAGGTTATTGATATTGAACCGGAAGAATTGATCGAACGTATGAAAGAAGGGAAAATCTATGCACCGTCACAGGCGGAACGTGCCCTTGGGAATTTCTTTCGGAGGGAGAAGCTGGTTGCCTTGCGAGAAATTACACTGCGAAGAACTGCTGACCGAGTCAATCATATCGCGGAAGAAGAACGCTATGCGATGGGGGAGATGGACTATCATACAGGAGAACATGTCTTAGTCTGTATTTCATCTTCACCGTCTAATACAAAAGTAATTCGGACAGCTGCACGTCTTGCTTATGCATTCCATGCTCAATTTACCGGGATTTATGTAGAAACTTCTCAAATGCAGGAAGCCGATGAAAAAACAAAATCTACGGTAAAAGACCACATGGATTTAGCAAGGGCATTGGGAGCAGATATTGTGACCGTTTATGGAAATGATATTGTGGATCAGGTTGTTGAATATGCCATTGTGGGGAATATATCAAAGATTGTTATGGGGCGCAGTAGAAAACAATGGATTTTCAGGAGAGACCGTCTGGAAGTTCTAGAGCAGTTGACCTATCGTGCTCCCAATATTGATGTGTATATTATCCCGGATATGGAAAATACAGGGTATTTTAGAGAAGGGAAAAAGAATAGAAAAAAAAGAGAAGAATCCAGTTGGAATGTTGCGAAGGAATTGGGAAAAATCACTGCAATCATGGCACTTAGCACCTTAGTAGCATATGTGTTTCAGTGGCTGCGGCTTTCAGAGTCTAATTTGATCATGGCTTATATTGTTGGTGTATTGCTTTCTTCTTATGTGGCTGATAAAAAAATATATGCTCTGTATTCTGCCTTACTTAGTGTATTGTCTTTTAATTTCTTTTTTACAGAACCGTATTTTAGCCTGAAAGCATATGATAGAGGTTCTCCGGTAACGTTTGTTATGCTGTTTGCAGTGGGCTTTTTTTATGGCTTCTATGACCAGACAGTTAAAATCACAGACCAGGGAGAGTGCAAAGAAGGCATATCGAACGGAAATTTTGCTGGAGAACAGCAGAAAACTCAGACGTTGTAAATCGAAAGAAGAAGTCTGGAAGCAGGTAGCAACGCAGGTTGTAAAACTTTTAAATCTTTCTGTGATTATCTATCCGGTAGATGAAAAAGGAAATTTAGAAGAACCATTACTATTTCCTAAAAAAAATATGGAGTTCTCGAACTTGAAAAAAATCATAAATGTGAAAGAAAAGGCAGTAGCACAGTGGACTGTTTCTAACCGGCACAGGGCAGGTACCTGTACACACACCTTACCGGATGCGGATGCCATGTATTTGCCTATTCAATCTACAGAAGAGGTAAAGGGCGTGATGGGAATTATACTGGAAGAGAGACGTCCGGTGAAAGATTTTGAATATGGACTCTTAATTGCTATGTTGAATGAAACTGGGGTAAAACTACAGGATGCTTTTTGTAAATGATATTTGGTGTCTTACGAACCAATCTTTATGCAATCTTAATATCTGTGAGAGATATTTTTCCCTTTCTTTATGTGCAGTATTATATTATTAAGATTAAATAAAGATAATAAAGGAGTTTCTGTATTATGGGAGTGGTGTTATCGAAAAAGAAGCTGACATCGTTTCAAATTATTATTATAGGATTTTCTAGTGTGATACTTTTGGGGACATTGCTTTTAATGTTGCCTATTTCATCTAGAACAGGAGAATTTACATCTTTTGCAGATGCATTATTTACGTCAACATCGGCAGTTTGTGTAACGGGGCTGATTGTGTTTGATACGGCTACATATTGGTCACTTTTTGGTCAATTTGTGGATTATGTTATTGATTGAGATTGGCGGTATGGGAGTCATAACAGTAGCCGCATCTTTTGCTATGATCGCAGGTAGAAAAATATCTCTAATGCAGAGAAGTACCATGCAGGAAGCAATTGCAGCGCCCAAAGTAGGCGGAATCGTAAGATTAACTATTTTTGTAATAAAGGCAACGTTAATGATTGAGTTGCTTGGTGCAGTTGCCATGTCACCTGTATTTTGCAGAGATTTTGGAATTAAAGGATTATGGACGGCATTGTTCCATTCAGTTTCAGCTTTTTGTAATGCAGGTTTTGATTTAATGGGAGTGAAATCACCTTTTTCCTCTTTGACATTCTATGCGGACGAACCACTGATAAATTTTCCGATTATGTTGTTGATTATAATAGGTGGAATTGGGTTTTTAACGTGGGATGATATTCGTGCAAATCGTTTCCACATACATAAATATCGGATGCAAAGTAAAGTGATCATCAGTACCACAGCAATTTTAATTTTAATTCCGGCATTGTATTTTTACTTTTTTGAGTTTTCAGATCTTGGACTGAAAGAACGAATTTTTTCATCGTTGTTTCAATCAGTCACTCCACGAACCGCTGGATTTAATACTGTTGATTTAACATCAATGAGTGAAGCAGGGCAATTTATAACGATTATTTTAATGCTAATTGGTGGTAGTCCGGGCTCAACAGCAGGAGGTATGAAAACAACAACAATTGCCGTATTATTTGCAATTGCAATTGCAACTTTCCGGCGAAGAGAGGATGCCAATTTCTTTGGACGTAGGATAAATGGAGATGTACTTAAAAATGCAGCAACTGTTTTTTTGATGTATATTACATTGAGCGGGGTTGGAGGATTGATTATTAGTATTACAGAAGATCTTCCGATTCTGACATGTTTATTTGAAGCGGCTTCTGCAGTGGGGACAGTAGGACTTTCTCTTGGAATTACACCAGGATTGGGCATGCTGTCAAGAATTATATTAATTTCACTAATGTTTATAGGGCGAGTAGGTGGATTGACCTTGATTTTTGCAGCCTTGTCAGGTACGCATCATCATGTTTCAAAATTGCCACGGGAAAAAATTACAGTAGGATAAAAGGAGAAAAACAATGAAATCAATTCTTTTAATTGGATTAGGAAGATTTGGAAGGCATATAGCAATACATCTGGATCAGTTAGGACATCAGGTAATGGCGGTAGATAGTTCGGATGAGCGTGCAGAAGCTGTGTTACCATTTGTAACAAACGCTCAGATTGGAGACAGTACTAATGGGGAATTTTTAGAATCATTGGGAGTTCGGAATTATGATGTATGTATTGTAGCAATCGGACATGACTTTCAAAGTTCCTTAGAAACAACATCATTATTGAAAGAAATGGGTGCAAAGCTAGTTGTTTCTAGAGCAACGACAGATGTACAGGAAAAATTTTTATTACGCAATGGCGCAGATGAAGTAATCTATCCGGAAAAACAATTGGCTAAGTGGGTAGCCATTCGATATAGTACAGATCATGTTTTAGATTATATAGAATTGGATTCAGACCATACAATGTTTGAAATTCAAGTTCCAGATGATTGGGTGGGGAAATCTATTGGAACGCTTGATATTCGAAAGAAACATAAGGTTAATGTAATTGGCATTAAAGAAGGGGGGAAAGTGAGACTTACAATTTCTCCGGATACAGTGTTGGAAGCTGGAGAAACAATGCTTGTGTTTGGAAATAATAAGGACTTACAAAAATGTTTTCACATATAATTAAAATGAGGTGAACTTATGACGGACTTCCTATTGGCAGTAGTAATCATAATATTTGGTGTGTTAGGATTCTTTTTAATGAAAAGAATTGATCGATTTTTAGAAAGTAGTAGAAAAGAGCAGGTGAAATTGTTGGAATCATCGGAACATTATTTGAGAATAGGAACATCAAATCCTTATGTGATTGACTGTTGTTCAGAAGCGTTTTTGGCGCATAAATTAGATTTGTTGCTTTTATCGGAAAATAGTGTTGTGAAGATGGATGGTTGCTGCTTAAAAGAAATAGAATTACCTTGCACTTCTACCATGATGTCAGGGAGTAGTTTAACTGTTGAGTTGGTTGGAGAAAAGCAGAGCAAATTGACAGCCTTCTGGAAGCAAGACAATAAGAGTCAGCTGATTACTGAATTCTTGAAATATTCAGATGAAATCTCACATTATATCTAAATAAAAAATATAGAGAAAAAGTATATCATGGATAAAGAAGAAGCAGCTTATAGAGAGGAGTATGATAGATGGCTGTAAAAGAACAAGGGCCGGATAGACTTCTGCAAGAGTTTCACGATGATATACATAGAAAAAATCAGGGAAAAGTAAAAATTTTTCTAGGGTACGCAGAAGGGACTGGAAAAACTTATGCGATGCTTCAAGCTGCACATCAGGCTAAAGAACACGGTGTGGATGTGGTTGCAGGTTATATTGAAGCACATAATTCTTCGCAGACAGAAGCTCTGCTTGAAGGATTGGAGAAAATAAAACCTAAGCAGGTATCTTTTGGAGATAAAATTGGTTTCGAATTTGATATTGATGCTGCATTAAAGAGAAAGCCTGGTTTAATTTTGCTTGATGAATATGCTCATACGAACATTGGAAACAGTCGTCATTTTAAGCGTTATCAAGATGTTCAAGAATTATTAAATGCGGGCATCAATGTTTATACAACAGTAAACATTCAGCATATTGAAAGTTTAAATGATGTAGTGGCTGCAATCACAGGAGTATTGGTAAAAGAGCGTATTCCTGATTCCGTATTTGATAAAGCAGATCAGGTAGAACTGGTTGATATAGAACCAATAGAATTATTAGAGCGAATGTCAGGAAAGACGGTTTCTTCAGATAATCGGAATAATAATGAGTTTTTTACTTTGGAGAAATTAACTGCATTACGTGAAATCGCATTGCAAAGATGCGCAGATCGAGTGAATTTGCTTACAGAAAATGCAAGGCTACAAAGCAAAAGTGATTACCATACGGATGAACATATCTTGGTGTGTCTTTCCGCTTCACCGTCCAATGCGAAGATCATTCGAACAGCAGCGAGAATGGCACAGGCGTTTCATGGGACGTTTACCGCACTTTTTGTTGAAACGCCAGATACGAACTTTATGGCAGAGCAGGATAAAGTCCAGTTACAGAAAAATATCCGATTGGCACAGCAGTTAGGTGCATCTGTTGAAACAAGCCATGGGGATGAAGTGCCTGCTCAGATTATTGAATTTGCAAGACTTTCGGGTGTTTCTCAAATTGTGATAGGGCGTAGTACTGTTGGTAAAAAAAGATTTTTTGATAAACCGACACTAACGGAAAAATTGATAAAAAGTGCTCCGAATTTGGAAATCCATGTGATTCCGGATACAAGCACAGGTGATAGTTACCAGGAGAAAAAAAGAAGGATTAAGCTTGATATGATGCCGATAAGTGACATCATAAAAAGTATTGCTGTGTTAATAATATCAACCATAATAGGGCTGGGATTTGCTACATTAGGTGTTACCGAGACTAATATTGTAGCGGTGTATATTTTGGGGGTTCTAGTGATTTCAGTTATCACTACAAATCGGTTATGTGGATTTTTGGCTTCGGCTGTATGCGTTTTAGTCTTTAATTTTTACTTTACAACGCCTCGTTTGACATTTATGTTTGATGATTCGAATTATATTGTGACATTTTTGATCATGTTCATAGTGAGCCTTTTGGCGGGAACACTTGCAGCAAGACTAAAGAGAAGCGCAAAACAGGCAGCACTTGCAGCATATAGAACAAAAATCCTGTTTGAGACAAATCAATTGTTACAAAAAGAAAATGATGAAGAAGCGGTTGTTCACGCAATGGCAGAACAGCTTATGAAATTGCTGAAGAAAGATTTAGTCGTATATTTGTCGGATGGAAATACCCTTAAAGAACCTACTGTGTTTCGAGTGGATGGAAGTAAAAAGAACGATTTAATAACGGAAGATGAAAAAGCAGTAGCAATCTGGGCTATGGAGAATAATAAGCATGCAGGAGCTACTACAGATACTTTGTCTAATGCAAAATGCTTATATTTAGCAATCAGAGTAAATCACCATGTTTATGGAGTAGTAGGAATTGCTATGGGTGGGTATCCACTTGATGCTTTTGAGAACAGTGTTCTTTTGTCAATTCTTGCGGAATGTGCATTAGCTCTGGAAAATATAAAAAATGCAAGAGAAAAAGAAGAAGCAGCGGTGTTGGCTAAAAATGAGCAGTTAAGAGCAAATTTATTACGAGCAATATCTCATGATTTACGAACGCCCCTTACATCGATTTCTGGAAGTGCCGGAAATCTGATGGCAAACTATGCGAAAATGGATGATGAGATGCGTAGACAAACATTTGCGGATATTTATGATGACTCTATGTGGCTGATTAATCTTGTGGAAAATTTATTGGCAGTTACCAGGATAGAAGGAGGAAAGGTCAATTTAAATCAGACAATAGAATTGATGGATGAAGTAATCGCAGAAGCATTGAAACATATTAATAGAAAAGGAAAAGAATATAGTATAAAAGTTGATAGTTCAGAAGAATTGATTCTTGCTAAGATAGATGTGAAATTAGTGGTGCAAGTAATTATTAATCTTGTGGATAATGCGATAAAATACACACCAAGCGGTTCTATGATCCATATACATACTAAAAAACAAGGTAAGTGGGTAGTAGTTTCTATTTCAGATAATGGACCTGGTATTCCAGATGAGCAAAAAACCAAAATATTTGATATGTTTTATAGTGGTGCAAATAAAGTCGCAGATAGCAGAAGAAGTCTTGGACTTGGATTGTCTCTCTGTAAATCAATCGTAACAGCACATGGGGGAATGATTTCAGTATCTGATAATCAGCCTAAAGGTACAATATTTACATTTACATTACCAATCGGGGAGGTAAAATTATATGAATAAACCATTGATTTTAGTTGTGGAAGATGACACATCAATCCGTAATCTTATTACAACAACTTTGAAGACGAATGATTATCGTCATGTAGTTGCAATGAATGGGAAAATGGCTCTTATGGAAGCAACATCTCATAGACCGGATATTGTTCTTTTGGATTTGGGATTGCCGGATATGGATGGGATCGAAGTGATAAAAAATATTCGTTCATGGTCTAATATGCCTATCATTGTTATCAGTGCGAGAAGTGAGGATAATGATAAAATAGAGGCACTGGATGCTGGTGCTGATGACTATTTGACAAAGCCGTTTTCTGTTGAAGAATTGCTTGCGC
Organism: Blautia argi; assembly: GCF_003287895.1. Lineage (NCBI taxonomy): Bacteria > Bacillati > Bacillota > Clostridia > Lachnospirales > Lachnospiraceae > Blautia > Blautia argi. The sequence goes on from NZ_CP030280.1 coordinate 127,037, forward strand.
GTATTCGAGTAACGCAGCGCAGAATATCTTTAATGACTGCGGAAATGATGGTAGCAAATTCTGAGTTTGTGAATGGTAAATTAAGGATCGATTATTCTGCTGGATGTGCATTTCTTGATGATAAAGAATTGCATTTGACACCGATTGAATATAAGTTGCTGTGTTTACTTTCTAAAAATGTGGGGAAGGTTCTGACTTATACTTTTATTATGGAGAACATTTGGGGAAGAAATTGGGATACGGATATTGCTTCTCTGCGTGTGTTTATGGCAACATTACGAAAAAAATTAGAACCGACAAAGGATTCACCACAGTATATTCAAACGCATATTGGTGTGGGATACCGAATGATAAGAGTGGAATAAAAATATTACTGTGGTGAAATGATAAATGTTAAATTTGGTATGGCGGACAGGAATGATTTCCTGCCTTTTGTAATAAAAAAGTTAGAATTCTGGAGCTAGTTCATGCATCCAGAAAGAAGCTGATTCATATTCTCTGGGTTCTGATAGTATTGGAACCATGAGAATATCCAGTGGTACGCCAAGTTCTTTTGCCATATTAGCCAGAATTTCATCACGAGGTTTTCTTGCATCTGCTTCATATTGTGCAATTCTGACATCCGCAGAATCTTCCGGAAAGCCAAGTGCAATACCTAGTTCTTTTTGTGTAAGATGATTTTTCTGTCTCAAATGTTTTAATTTTCTTCCAAATGTAATCATCGTAGTAATTCCTTTCTGTAAGTTATTTTGAGTGTGCGAGGTGTCGAATCATAAATTATTCGGCACCTCTGGTTTTATAGGGAGGCTTATTCTCCGCTGCTTCCGAAAGCACCGGTATTTCTTGCTTCTCCGAGATCCAGAACAAAGTCAGCGATTAGAACAGGAGTGATAACCAGTTGCCCTACGCGGGTATCTTTGCGGAGTATTTGGGATTCTGAACTAACATTGCTGATGATGGCATGAATTTCTCCACGATATCCGGAATCAATAGGCGGAAGTTCACAGACCAAACCTTTTGCGGCCATGCTGCTTCTTGGAAAAACATAACCGGCATATCCATCCGGAATCATGAGACCAAATCCTAAGGGGATTCTTGCAATCTCTCCCGGCTTTAATGTGCAGTCATAAGGCATATATACATCAGCCCCGGCATCGTTTTCATGAGGTCGGAAGGGATAATGATCTTTTTCTAACCCAAAGTCGATCAATTTAATCTTCATAAACAGCTTTCCTCCCTTCTACGAGCAGAGGATAATCTGCTCTCATTATTTCCAATGGAGTCCACTCTTTTGGGATGGAAATTCCACAGGACATAGAACCTTCTTCACAACATCCCCTCTGGCAGAAAGGACCGGTCAGCTTAGGTGAAAATAACACCGGATCAAATTCGTATAGTTTCTGCCAGATGTCCAACATTACAATTCTTGTTTCATCGGTATTTCTTCTGCAGATCCGCTGACCGATCATATGCTTCCACTCATAAGGTGTAGCGCAGATAATCAGAATATTTCTCAAAGCATGGGGGAGGGCATATCTGGCAGAATCATGATGAAATCCAACGGAACACAACTCCTGATAACATCGGAGATCCGATAGGCAGCTTTTCAGATAGAGATCAATGTATCTCTGCTCTGAAAAAAGGATTTCATATGGGATTGCAAATGCAGCTTTTTCTGAATAGTTGCTATATTGCAGAGATGCACTCATGAATTTTACTTCATTTTGATGACGGGTGATCTGTGCAAGAAAACGTCTGCTTGCACCTACAATTGCAACCGTAATCACCGTAAATTTCTGTACGGTTGGGTGGGGAAGACTGGCAATCCGGTCTACAGTTTTATCCGTGAAAGATTTCTGATAAAGCGCCATAAGATCATCCATGTTTTGAATGGAATGCCCCTGTTGGGTAAGCCTTGCTGCGAATACCATGTTTTGAGCCGCTTCCTGAATGGTATAACTATTTAAAATCTTTGTCTCAATGTGATCCATAGGCTTGTTCCTCCTTTATCAATGCTTTCAGCAGAATGAGATAGTTGATGCAGTCGGTAATCTTCTCATCCCATTGTTCTAAGTCAAATTGGAGCAGCGAAGAGTAACACATATCATAGAGAGATACGACATGCTTCGACATCATTCCGGCCAGAGCAGCCTTAGGTGTGCATCCCTGTAATGAGGCAGCAATTTTAAATGCACTCAGGCGATCAATGCGGTCTCCGGTGTATTCTTTTTTCTTGTGTACCAGTACATCGGCACATTTTCGATATTGTTGTTCAAGGACAACATTAAATTCATTTTGTGTCATATTGTAATTCCTCCTTCGTAAAATGATTTATAATTCGGGTTCCCGTGTCTTTTGTTTTTTGGGAACCTGGTTGTGGAGAATTGCTTCCACATTTTTGTCTACGGTTCTTAAATCTTGTGTCAGATCCTTTAGAGATCGGATGGATGATTTTTGCTGATCGATCTGTTCCTGCAAGCTGGCTTTTTGTTCCTTCAATGTTTTGATAGGAAGCATCTTTCCATCTGGATAAAAAGATTTCAGCCAGTCACGGGCTTCTTCATATGCTTGAATTTCAGCGGTGTGTTCCTTTCGGAATCTGCCTTTGTTTTTCGCTTTTAAAAATTCGGTATAGATTGCTTTCTGTGCAAAATATTGTCCGGTGTAATGGATCTGCCGGTTGATGCTTTTCAAATCTGCATTCATTTCCATAAGCTGATCTGTTGCCTGATCTAACTGTTTTTGAGATTCGGAAAAGGCATTTTTTAATTCGGTTTGGGTATTGTACCCATGTTCTTGCACATAGATAATGGTATTTGCCATTTCCTGAAGATTGGATATTTTTACCCGATGAGCATATCCGGGACTTTGCATTGCTTTCACATTTTTCTGAAGATCTACTACCAACCGTAAATGCGATCTGACATAAAGAATGGTTATCGGACCTTTTCGTAAGAAGAGCTGTTCTAAATGTTCTTTGCCGTATTGAGTTCCCAAAGCCTTCTCTGTAATCCGTTTGTCCCGATCCGGATGGAGATAACGATATCTTCCTCTTTCCTCAATGACGGAAATCTGATATTTTTCAAAAAGAAGAGATTGAAATTCCTGAAAGCTTTTAGAATGCGAACTGCATTCTTCGATGGCATTTCGGAGTTCCTGCTTCTGTGTCTGAAACATTGTGGCATTTGGTTTCAATCCATCTGCAATGATTTTTTTGTTTGTCTCTTCTAATTTTTTCTGCCCGGATTTTTGCGCCATATATTCAGCCTGTGTGATTTTTGTTTCAGCCGGAGAGAGAAGATCAACCTGATGAAGTTCCTCCTGGATGCACATATCCATAATTTCCTTTTTGAAATAATTCAGGAATTTATTTGTGGATCGGTGCTTATATCCGGCAATTTCTTCATGGGGCTTATCCATGTAACTCTGCCTTCTGACAGCTTCCTTACGGACGCTGTTGATCACAATGTGCGTATGGATATTGCCAGAACCATTGTGACCATCGGTATGTGTCACGATAAGAGCCTGGTATCCGGGAAATATTTTTTTTGCAAGGTTTAAACATAATTCCTGTGCCTTTTCCCCGGTTAGTCCACATTCTGATCTATCATCCGGATCAAAACTGATGATATAATGGTGACTTTTGATTTCAGATGATTTTTTGTTTTTATGAAATTTTGTATTTGTTAGACTACACTCCTTGTCAAAAGACATTGGATCACAGTTGAGACCATCCATGTAGAATTCATCTCTTAAAAGGCTTCGCCCCATTTCATCTTTTATCTTTTTTCCAGTGCTCTCATCATGTTGGAAAAGCAGATAATCAATGGCATTTGAATAGTTGGCATTTCTACTTTTGATGTGCTTTAGTATCGCCATGAAAATCACCTGCCATTTCTAATACTTTTTTTCGTAAGAAGAAGAGGTCGGAGATACATTGATGGATTTCATTTTCCATAGCCTGGGAATGAGTTCCACCGGTATTAAAATACTTGGCGATCTGGTTCAGATTGGAACCGATTTTGCCGTATTGCCCGACCAACTCCCGAAGCAATTTGATATCTGCAACAATTTCTACATTGTTATAAATCTTCTTTTCAGTTAGAAGCCTCCGTAAATATTCAGAACGGGTTGTGCCTAAAGAAGCACAGGCCTGATCTAATATTGCTAGCTCCGTATCAGACAGCCGGACAGCAATAAAATTAGGATGTGATAATTCCGTTTGCTTTCTTCTTTTCATGTTCCTTCTTCCATGCAGTCTTCCCATCATGCAGTGATGCCACTAATTAAGATATCGGCTGTCCCTTCCGATATAGAAATTAGTGATGCGTACACCTTTTGGTGGAAGCCAGTAGACGCAAAAGGTGCCTAAATCTTCGAGGGTATGGGGAAACGAAATCTCCATCAAGATGAAATCCCGTAAGGTTAACGGAGGCAGAAATGCCATAACGTTAAACACGGGTGGATCTTGCTCTTGAAAGATTAACCCTCTCATATAACGAAAGGCTCAGGGCAGAAAATACAGGGTGAGATAGAAAAAAAGTAAAAAAACTGCTATACTACAATTCAGAACAAAGCAAAAAAAACGATTTTGAGAATAGAGGTATGAAGAAAATGGTAAAACCAATTATGAAAGATATATTTTTTCTGGGACAAAAATCTGAACCGGCAACAAAAGCCGATCTTCAAGTTGGAAAAGATTTAATGGATACGTTAGCTGCGAACCGTGAGGGATGTGTTGGAATGGCAGCGAATATGATCGGTGTGAAAAAAAGTGTCATTATTGTAAATATGGGATTCGTAGATGTGGTAATGTTTAATCCTGTATTGGTAAGAAAAGAATCACCTTATGAAACTGAAGAAGGATGCTTATCTCTTACAGGAGTGCGTAAGACAACGAGATATCAGATGATAGAAGTTGAATATCTGGATATGAATTGGAAGAAACAGAAATTGAAACTTGACGGTTGGACCGCACAGATTTGTCAGCATGAGCTGGATCATTTGGAGGGCATACTGATTTAAGCCGAGAGAAATTTACAGGAGTGATACTTTATGGGAACGGAAAGAACAGATGAATTATATAAGGTTTTACTTACCAAAGGATATCCGAAAGAACTTTGTGCAGAAATAGCCTATAAGAATCTGAATACAGATTATACAGCGACCAGGATGTTGGGATACTTGTATCGTTACACAGAGCCTAGACTGGAAGATGTGATAGATGAAATGATTGCAATCCTAAGTGACCGGGAAGAAATCATAAAGAAAAAAGAAATGGAGCAGGCGCAGGCTGTTATAAATGAGATTTATAGAAATGGATTATAAATTTTTTTATTAGTCACCCTGTAAAAATCCTCTTTTTCCTTTCGTTATATAGAAGGATCTTTTCCTTCCTATATGAAAGAAGAAAGAGGGTTTTTTATATGTCAGAAAAAAGATGTTATACCGTAAAAGAGATTCAGGAGATTTTAGATGTAAGCCGCCCGACGGTCTATGCATTATTAAAGGCAATCAAATGGGAGATGATAGAAAAAAATCCTTGTACCTATGCAACGGTGCCGAAACATAAATCGCAGAAACGGGAAATCTGGACAGCAGAAACTTTAATGTATGCAATGGATGTCTGTGAAGATGAACGGTTGAAGCTGGCAATTAATCTGTCATTTTCCTGTTCCCTACGATTAGGGGAATTGCTTGGTTTGACCTGGGACTGTGTAGATATTTCTCCGGAAGCAATCGAAGAGAATCGAGCTTATGTTTATATCAATAAGGAAACACAACGGGTAACAAAGGAAACTCTGAAAAATCTGGAAGGGAAAGATGTGTTGCTGGTTTTTCCTTCGCAGCATAAAACCAACAAAACTGTTCAGATTTTGAAAACACCAAAGACAGAGAGCAGTATCCGTAAGGTATTTCTTCCAAAGAGTGTTGCAAATATGTTGGTTGAATGGAAAGCGGAGCAGGACGAAGTAAAAGAAGTCTTAGGCGAGGAATATATAGATTATAATCTGGTGATGGCAACGACATTTGGAAATCCCATTGGTACCGGAGCAATCCGGGGACAATTAAATAAACTGATCGAAGAATATAATCTTCCGCCGGTTGTCTTTCATAGTTTGAGACATAGCAGCGTGACATATAAATTAAAACTGAATGGCGGAGATATCAAAGCGGTTCAAGGGGATTCCGGGCATTCACAAGTGGATATGGTAACAGATGTGTATTCCCATATTATTGATGAGGATCGAAGACGAAACGCAGAATTATTTGAGGAAGCCTTCTATGAAAAGAAAAATCTGGATCCAAAGATGCGAGATGAAACAGCAACTCAGACAGTAGATGTACCAGAAGATGTAGATGCAGAGCTTCTTGCAAAAGTATTGGCAAATCCGGAAATGAAAGCATTGCTGGCATCACTGGCGAAGGCAATGAAGTAATGAAAAATAGTGAAAAAATAGTGAAATTTTAGTGGGAAAATTCGATGTGCAGAATTTTCAACAAGTCAAAAACACAAAATAGAATTCAAAGAAACGAATAAAAAATTCGGAAACAGAGAAAAATATTGAAGAAACTGATGCTTTGTGGTATCGTTATAGCATAACATATAGTGTGGAATGATGGTTGTAAGGAGAAGAATAAAGATGAGAAGGCCGATTGTTCGTTTGTCATCGTTGCAGTTGACAAATATTAAAAATGTAAAAAAAGGCACTATATATATGCCGAATACTGTAAACAAAATTTTATCAGCAGATAAAGCAGAAATACTTGGGATTTACGGACAAAATGGTTCAGGAAAAACAGCAATTGTGGATGCCTTGTATTTTTTACAAAAAGTAATGATAGGGGTCGATCTGGATCAGTCATTAGAAGATTACATGGACATGGATTCCGATATTGCTGAAATTTTTGCAGATTTCAATATTTTTATGGACGGTATTGTGTTTGAAATAGGATACAGATTAAGTCTTAGCAGAGAAGAAAAAGAAGTTATTATCAGTCGGGAAACATTGAGCGCTGCAAAGAATGAAAATGGAATCAGAACAAATAAGACTGTATTTATGGATTACCAAAGAGATCAAGCGAATGTCATTTTTAAACCACAAAAAAGACTGGATGAAATACTGGAAGAAAATAAAGAAATAAAAACAGATTTGATTGTAGCGCGTAAAATGGCAGAAAAAAGTAATTGCTCTTATATTTTTGGTGAAAGCAGTCGGGAAATATTCTGCAGAGAATATAAAAATGGATTTCAACAATTTTCGGTTATTATTTCTTCTTTGTTTGAATTTGCTTTGAAAGATTTATTTGTGATTCGGAATACCCATTCAGGAGTGATTTCCGCTAATTTTGTCTTGCCGATGGCATTTCGGATTGAAAATGATAACATGGGGGCAAAAGGGGATTTTACGGTATCTTTGACAGAACCGATCTTGGTGGACGAGGAAAGGAAAAATCTGTTAGAGACAATTGTTGAACAGATTAATATTGTGTTATACACAATCATTCCGGGATTGCAGGTAACGATTAAAAATTACGGGAAACAGTCATTGGATAATGGAGAAGAAGGATGGAAGCTGGAACTAATGTCAAAGAGAGAGAGCATGCAAGAGATTCCGATTAGAATGGAGTCGGAAGGAATTATTAAAATCATTTCCATTCTGAATGCACTTATACAGGCATTTGGAAATCCTTCGATTTGCCTTGTGATTGACGAGCTTGATTCTGGAATTTTTGAATATATGTTGGGAGAGCTGCTTGATATTTTCAAAAAGAGTGCAAAAGGACAATTGATCTTCACTTCACATAATCTTCGGGCACTTGAAATGATTGATAAGGAAAGCATTATGTTCTCTACTACGAATCCAAATAATCGTTATATCCATATGAAGAACGTAAGGGAAAGCAACAACCTTCGCAATATGTATATCAGAAGCATTACATTGGGCGGTCAATCAGAACAAATTTATGAAGAAACCGATAGTTTGAAAATTGCCAGAGCATTTAGAAAAGCAGGGCGGGGTGTTCGCGGTGAATGAGAAAAAAGTAATTGCAGTTATTGTAGAAGGACCGAGTGATGAAGCTGCATTGGGTTCCATTTTAAAAGAATATTTTTCAAGTGCAGAAATTCAGTTTGTGGTAGTTCATGGAGATATCACGACAAAGGATTATACATCAACTGATAATATACTTTCCAAGATTAACAACTTAATTGAATCAGTAAAACAAAAATACGGGTATAAAAGAGAGGACTTTTTAAAAATCATACACATTGTTGATATGGATGGAGCCTTTTGTGATGATGCGATTGTGGAAAAAGATGTTGAGGGAGTCAGATATTATCTGAATCGTATAGAGACGAAATATCCGGATTATTTAATCCGAAAGCATACTCAAAAAGCAGAAATATTATCAAAATTATATTCTTCCGGGAAAATCAATGGTGTCAGTTATAGAATCTATTTTAATTCCTGTAATTTGGAGCATGTTCTTTTTAATGAATTGAAAGATTTTACAGATGATGAAAAGGCAGATATGGCTGATGATTTTGCAGAAAAGTATGAAGGAAAAGTAGAGGATTTTGTTGAATTTATTTCTCAAGATGATTTAATTGCTCCGGGTACTTTTAAACAGACCTGGCAATTTATTGAAAAGGAAAAACATTCATTAGAAAGATTCACGAATATGCATTTGATTTTTAAGTGATAAATTACTAATCTAGCACAACGAGTTAATTTAGGTTTATATATTTGAAACAGCAGTTTTTATCCAACTATTGAAAGTTTCATCCAGAATGGGGTGTAATATGGACGAAAGAATAAAGGAATGGATGATAACCCTTATGAAAGAACTGGTACCGATTGCCGGAGAATTTGTCTAACGGAGAAAATTATTATGTTAAAAATATATTTAGGGAATATGGAGAAAGCGATTTATCATCCTCCGACTTATTTCGATAATCGATATGAGGATGAATGGATTACAAACGAATTATCAATCAGAATGATTAAAGCTGTAGATAAGTCAGATGTGATAAGTTCTCATCTGATACAAAGCCCGGTATTAGGACCGATTTCCATAAAAGAACTGTCAGGTTCTGTAAAGACATTGATGCTGATGGCATTTGACTAATCTGGAAAAGTGTTTAATGCGTCTGTATGTGGAGATGATTGTGCAAAATGGATTCTATCTATAGCAAAGACAAAAGATTTAACAATAAATTTGAGACATATTATGCATTTTGGAGATGAGGATTTTGAAATAGAAATTCTCAATACAGGTGATATTATTCATAATATGTTGGAATATGTTGATATTGCTGGAGAGTATGTTTAAATCAAGTAAATGCCTGAAAAACACTAAATACACTAAATACACTTATATTTTTGGATGCCAATATGTTTAATATACCACAGGGATTATTATGGAATGGGTTTAGTGACAGATATCTTAGTGAGGAAAGAAATCGGCGGTCATAAAAATTTTTTCAAGAGTACTTGAAAAAAGATTGATATCTGATAGAATGTAATTAGAGATATATGCAATATTCTTACGATATTGCATATACTAGATTAGAATGATGTAATCATTTCGGAGAGCTCCTGCCGTTTAAGTGGAGGGTTTAACAACCGGAGAGTTCCTGCCGTTTAAGTGGAAGGTTTAACAACCGGAGAGCTCCTGCCGTTTAAGTGGAGAGTTTAACAACAAGAGGCATCCACGGATGCTTCTTTTTTTTAGAAAGGACAAATTAATTATGCGATTATATAGCATTTCAGATGAATACATTAACTATATTAGGAAGAAATTTCCAAGAGTATATTCAAATAAGGAAGATACACGTATACATACAAGAAAGTATTTGGGGGCTGTTATTGAGATAGAAACACATAAATATTACATACCGCTATCTTCTCCGAAGGACAAGCATGATTATATCATGGTGGGTGGAAAGAAAACTATTCGAAAAGATTCTCTTATTGTTATGAGAATAGTAGCAGGTACTGGGGAGAAAAAGGAATTGAAGGGTACATTACAGATTGGAACGATGATACCAGTTCCAGACGAAGCACTTGAACTCTACGATGTGGGAAATGAACCAGATAAGGCATACAAGGATCTTATCAACGAAGAGATCATTTATATTCGTAAAAATGAGAAGAAGATAATAAAGAATGCGAAAGTACTTTATAGTAAAAGAAAATCGGGTGATGAAAATAGGGTGGTACAGAGTTGCCTTGATTTTGTAGCATTAGAAAAAGAATGTGATAATTGGAAAAGTAGTTCGTATGGAGGTTGATTATGAGCGAAATATTATTGTATCATGGGAGCAAAGTTGAAGTTGGAACATGTTGATAGTGCAGGAGAGTATGTTTAGATCAGGAAAATACCTGAAAAGTCTTAATGAAAATCACAATATACGTAAAAAAGGAAGGGATTTTTATGCTGAATATTTATTATGGTGATATGGAAAGAAGCTGTATATAATACATCGGCTTATTTCAAATATGATTATGAAGACAGTTGGATCGTAGATCCTTTTGTGAAAGAAATGATTCAGGATGTAGATAAGTCAACAGTTTTGGATAGTGGAGTAATAGATAGTCCGGTTTTAGGCAAGATTCCGCCAACCGGTTTATCCGGAGGAGTAAAAACGTTAATCCTTTTTAAGTTTAATAAGGATAAAATTTTCAACGTATCAACCTGTGGAGATAACTGTGCGAAATGGCTGCTTAAAATTGCAGAATCGGAAGACAGGATTGTAAATCTGAGGCATCTGATGGATTTCGGTAAGGAACCTTTTGAGATTCGTATTTTGAATACTAATGAAATTGTTCATTCTATGAAAGAACTGGTACCGATTGCAGGAGAATTTGTCTAATGGAGGGGTGGTACGATGAGAGGGAAACATAGAGTTATTGTATCAACAAAACGCTTAAAATATGATTTTGAAATTCGGAGAAATTTGACGATCATTCGCGGGGACAGCGCTACGGGGAAAACTACTCTTGTAGATATGATTCAGGAATATGTGAACAATCCAACAGGCAGTCCGGTAGATTTGACATGCGATAAGAAATGTTATGTGCTGGAAGGTGCTTTGTGGAAAGGACAACTGGCGGAGATTACGGACAGTATTGTATTTATTGATGAGGGAAATGATTTTATCAAGACTGAGGAGTTTGCCAGAGAAATTCAGAAAACAGATAATTATTATGTGATTGTAACGAGAGAATCCTTGCCAGCTTTACCATATAGTGTGGAAGAAATTTATGGGATCCGGACATCCGGGAAGTATGGAACATTGAAGCAGAGTTACCATGAATTTTATCGAATATATGGTACACTTACCCGTGAGAAAGACATAAAGCCGGAATTGATAATTACCGAAGACAGTAATTCGGGATACCAGTTTTTCGATTATGTGTGTCGGGAAAATCATTTACGATGTGAAACTATGAATGGAAAATCCAATGTATTCCATTACTTGAGAGAGCATAAGAATGAAAAAATACTTGTCATTGCGGATGGTGCTGCTTTTGGATCAGAAATTGACCGGGTATTGAGGTTGATAGAAGGATACGAAAATGTGGCATTGTATTTACCGGAGTCTTTTGAGTGGCTGATTTTATCTGCCGGAATTTTGAAAAATAATCATGTACTTGAAATATTGGATGCTCCATATGATTATGTAGATAGTGAAGCTTTTTTCAGTTGGGAAAGATTCTTTACAGCAGTTTTGATTGATGAAACGAAAGATACATATCTTGCATATATGAAAAAGAGATTAAATCCGGCATATCTACAGGATGTGATTAAGGAGACAATCCTTGAGAAAATAGAAAAAATTAGTCTGACATGGAAAAAATAAAAAAGACTACAGTTATAAGTTAGTAGTCAAAACACCGTAGACAAGCAGTCTAAAGTACGGTATTATATGTATAGAAATCAATTCAATTTCATATTGTTTATCATTCTCGAATGCTTGAATGATGGTAGCCATATTTTTCATAATGGTGGTGACACGAAGGTATTCCCCAAGTATTAGCTGATGCAAATATTCTGCTAATAAACAGGTCTTATCTAAGGCATATATGTGGGGTACAGAGATTGACTTGATTTGACTCGGAAGTAGAAAAAAGACTTGACTTTAAAGGATTTATAATGATAGTTCTTGTCCGGAATTGACACCACCTATTTGCACTCCTAAGCGTGGGGTCGGAGGTTCAAATCCTCTCTGGGACGCCAGAAACAACGCTGTAAGCCTTTGTTTTCAAGGGTTTACAGCTTTTTTTGTTTAGTTGTACTCTTTAGACAAAACCATCTTCCTTTTATTGGAGGTTAATGTATGTTTATGAGTTGGAACTTATATTTTGCTAATTGGAAACGAACAGAAACGATGTCCTTGCTAATAAAAATAGCTTCCTTGCTAATTGGAGATTTCAGACCGTTTTTTCTCCTGCAATCAGCGCTGCCAGAGTTTGTGCCAGTTCGGGAGATTTTTGAAGCTGGTCAATCAGGGCTGCCAGATCTAATGTTGCTGCCTGGGACTGTTCCTGCGGAGGTTGCACATTTCTTAAATCTCTGTTGACAGCATAAAAAGCGTTCTCGAATTTTTGAGCATTTACCTTTCGATCTTCATCAAGGATATGTGCATATACCTTTGTAATCATATCAATTTCCGCATGTCCTGTATCGCCCTGGGTGGCCTTCAAATCGCCGTGGTTGAGTTTCAGCTTGTAAGTCGTACTGGAATGCCTCAAAGAGTGGAATACAACGTTTGGGAGCCCTGCTTTCTGTTTCAACAGTGAAAACTCTTTCTCAATAATCCGATTCTCACAAGGTCTGCCATTTGGCAGTGCTACCACTAAATCGAAGTCCTGATATTCATCACCAAGAAAACTTTTTAATTCTTCCTGTGATTTTTTCCATTCCCGAAGAATATAGGCAACTGTCTTAGGCAGCCAGACCTTACGGATGCTGGAATCTGTCTTTGGTTTTTTCAGGATTATCCGGGTGCTGGTATTCGGCATTAACGGAGTAAAGATATGGTAAATGTCTTTTTCTCCTAACGTCTCAATCGCCTGTTTGGACGCTCGTGCCAGTTCTGCTTCTATGTAGATATAAGCATTATCAGTTGCTATGTTTTCATCCTCAATATGAACATTTTTCCAGGTTAGTCCAAGAATCTCCCCCATGCGCAAAGAACACGCAAAAGCAAGGTTCATGGCAATATACAGTTTATTGTCGGTACACTGATCCAGAGCAAGACGAATCGTTTCAGCATCCCAAATGTCGCGCTTTTTATATTCGGTTTTTGGAAGGACCACATTGTCGAAAGGATTTTTTCCAATCAATTCCCAACGAACAGCTTGCTTAAAAGCACACCGGAGAAGTTTGATGATCTTCTCAATGTTCTGATTGGAAACAAACTCTGTTTTCGGTTTTCGGTTCCTCTTACAAACAGGAGGGGTCTTTTGAAGAGTCTGAATGTATTTGTCTACCACACGGGGAGTAATTGCCTGAACCTCCATATCGCCGATAATCGGATTGATATAGTTGGCAATCAGGGCTGTTTGACTGTCATACATAGACACGCCCCATTTTTTCTCCCCATACGTGGAAACAAAATCATACAGAAAATCTGAAACTTTCTGATTATTCGGAGGAAGGAATGTACCATTGTTCTGTTGGTTTTCAACCTCCGCTTTCCGTTTCAGCGCTTCTTTATGGGTATGCCAGGTTTCCCATTTCTGTTTTGTTTCTCCATTTTCATCAATATAGTTATAAACAACGGAATAAGATTTTTTACGTTTGATAATAGATGCCATATTCGATCTTCCTTTCTAAGTTAGAACGCCTGTGCGTCTAACCATTCGTCAAATGATTTTTTGGAAATTCGTATGGCATTACCAACCCGTACAATTTTGAAATGTCCCTCTTTTACAAGACTGTAAGCAGATGTACGACCAATGTTTAACATAACGGCAATATCTTCTACTTTGTAAGTTCGTTGTTCAGGAACATTTTTAGGTGCACTGTTCATTGTCTGACTCATTTTGCCTCCTTTCTGCAACCGACAAAGACAATGTACCGGGAGAGTAAAATGCTTTATAGCGGTATGTACGAATCCGGTAGGCTTCTTCCAACAACATATATTCCCGAAGCAACAAAGCAACTTCATCCGGCACCTCAACGATCATGTCCTGTGTATAATACGGGTAATAATCCCGAAGATTGATTTTCTTCATAGTAATTTCCTCCAATTTCGATGTTTGAGTTAATGGCAAAAATCGAAACCAAAAACGCCGCAATCCATACGAACTGGACTACGACGTATAGGTGACTGAATGTAAAGCAGTTTATCTGCGAATCTGTGTTGCATAGACGCATAGGCATTTCCTCCCATCAAGGAGGAACCTGAATCGGCTGCTTGATACCTCCTTGGGAGAAAATTATATCGGTTATGTTTCCTGTATCAGTCCGCAGACATTCGCTTTTTACTCTTTATATTCGCAATTTTCTACATATTCTGCTCTTAGAATATATACCACGGAATCAACCCGTTTGTCCTTCATCAGCCGGCACAAAAGAGCAAGCTGCGTTTTCTTATCCTTTGGAACTTCATATTTCCAGTTTTCCGGTAGGATCGGAAAATCCTCATACCGCCATTTGGTGTACTTTTCTTTGTAAGCCTCCGGCTGTGCCAGTTCCAAAAGATGTCCCACGCACCAGCTCACCAGATAGCCGGAACCTTCGAGATAACCATCTTTTCTTTTTGTTGCGCCTAATACTGCTGCCAGTGACATAGCAACAGAGGGCTTTTCTGCAATCACAAGTTTCATATTTTTGTAACCTCCATTTCTTACAAACTTACTTCACTGCGGTTGGGTTGCTTCGGTATTGTTTGATCTGCCTGCTGAAGCTGTGCTTTTTTATCCGAGAGCCGTCCTAAAACGCTTTTTTCCTGTCCACGTTGCAGCAGCTTTGTCTCACGGTCATAATACTGGACCTTATCCGAAAGGCGGTCCTCCGGGGCTACCTGGGTAGCATTGACCTCCCGTACCATAGCTTCCAATTCGGAAAGCTGCATGGAACCATTATCCGGCAAAATCAGCAGCTCATGGATCGATGACGGAAGGACATAAAAATTGATGCCAAGCAATTCAGCGACTTTTTCCAGAACGCCTTCCTGTACTGACACAGACGCACCGTTTAATTTTTCCTGATTTGTCAGGATATAAATGGGTACAAACCCTATATCCAGCGGTTCCTCCTGGTTAAAGAGGTTTTCAGGTTTTACAGAGAAGATACTTTCTGCCATGACTTCTTCCATGTCATAAAGGCAGACAGGACTTCTGGCATTTGCGGTCTGCATGGGATCTTTATGGAGCTGTTCTTTTGTGATCCCCCACATCTGCATCATGCTTTCGGTAACAGCAACAGAAGCAGTTCCTTCCTCATCTGCCGCAACCTGAATCCTGTAATAAGCCGCCAGCTCCCCGCAGGAAGTATAAGGCTTTCCTTTCAGATATTCCTGATTTGTTTCTGGATCGCACATCTGTACCGCCAGCATAGGCCGGACCGCCTCATAGTTTTCCAGCATAGAGATGTCCAGCGGAACCCGGTTGTAATTTTCCAATTGGATCTGTGCGATCTGTTTCATGGCAGTATCTAAAGGCATCCCGCGTTCTACCTGCTCGGCGAGTGCTTCCAAATAGATTGTTGGTGCAGCCCGTTCTCCGGGTAAAAGGATCGTCAGTCCGGTCAGCATCCGGTCGTTGCTTTTTGTTACTTCATTGATGGAAATTACTGCGTTCTGGTATTCCATAGGCAGGTATTCCTTAATATGGCTTTTTACATATTCTACAAAATTCTGATTCAATCGTTGTCCTCCTTTTTGTCCGTCAGATCTGCGTTGTGTTTGGTTTCGGAATGTTCTGTATTCTCTTTTCCGACCTGCATAATACACATCAGCATAACGCCGGAAGCCATTCCTCCGGCAAAAGTAAGGAAATGTGAAATCAGGTTCCACATAAGCATTCCTCCTAAAAATGGGTAAAGAAAAACGCCCACTTCAAAGTGAGCGCATCAACAGGTATCTATTTTGTTTTTGGTTTCAAGTAATCCGGCAGGACGATCTCTCCAACCGGGATTTCCCGCAGTTCCTTCTTCATCCAGTGGCTGAAGCGGATCGTCTTTGCCGTACCGCCGGTTTCCCGCCCATCATATACAGCGATCACTCGGTCGGAGTGCTCTACCATATAGCGGTTTCTGTGGGAGTAGACGCTTGGGAGATATTTTTCCTGTATAACAACAACATCCGCACAAGCTTCCAGCAGTTCACGGGTTCTCGTTTTCTTATTCAGGCTGTCCAGACGTTTGCGGTAAGGGATCACTGCGATCAGTTCCAGCACCGGATTAGTCTGCTTTCTTTCCAATACCAGCTCTGCAAAATACTGATCCACGCCATCTGCAAAGCCACTCATAAAACAGGTAAATCCATCTGTAACGGCAGCATCAATCTCATGTTCCAAAGCGGCTTTTATTTTGTTGATCTCATTCTGCGGTAAATCCCTGTGTCCGGTAACACAGCAGGTCTTTCCTTTCATCGGTCATCCCTCCATCTGATAGGTAAAATTCTTCACTTTTCACATAGTAATAGATTTTATTTAGCAAGTCAACGATAATACCCTTTTTCTCTTTGCGGATAATAAATGGGTGTAAGGTACAATCTATTACAGAATGGGAGGTGAAGGCGATGTATGAAGATTTTGTCCCGGAACGATTAGCGAAGCTGCGGACACAGAAAGGAGTTTCCGCACGCGATATGTCTTTATCGTTAGGTCAGGCAAACAACTACATCAATAATAGTGAGAATAAAAAGTCACTTCCCGCTATGCAGTCTTTTTTCTACATCTGCGAATATCTGGGTGTGACTCCGCAGGAATTCTTTGATGAAGGAAATACTTACCCGGAAACCTTAAAGGAATTCATTGCAGAGGCAAGACAGCTTGATCCTCAATCCATGCAATATATCCTCGGTATTATGAAAGAACTCAATAGCAGAAAGTAAGCGGTCACGGTAATGGCCGCTTTTTTCGTGACTTTCTTTATTATATTTTATAATGTTCTCGAAATGTCCGCTCCCTATACCGATAAGTATTCAAAAACTGTTCTCCAAACAGCCTTTTTCTATTCGCCGGTACTGCCAAAGCTTCCGGTTCCTCGCTCTGTTCCCAGATCTGTTACAAAATCCGCAATGACGATCGGCGTAATCACAAGCTGCCCGATACGGGCTCCCTTAAAAAGAGACTGCGCCTGATTGCTTACATTGCTGATGATCGCATGGATCTCTCCTCGGTAGCCGGAATCCACAGGCGGCAGTTCACAGACCAGGCCTTTTACCGCCATGCTGGTACGGGGAAAGATATATCCCGCATACCCATCCGGTATTTCCAGTCCAAAGCCAAGAGGAATTTTGGCGATTTCTCCGGGCTGTAAGGTGCAGTCATAGGGCAGATAAACATCTGCTCCGGCATCATTGCCATGAGGACGGTAAGGACGCTGGTGCTCCGGCACGCCAAAATCGATTAGTTTTATTTTCATCGGCAGCCTCCTTCCCAAAGAGCGGGATAGTCTTTTTCTAAAATATCCTCCGGCGTCATATCTGCCGCCAGTTTTCGCCCGCAGGTTATTTTCCCTTCCAGACATCGATCCAACTGACAGAAAGGCCCGGTCAGTGACGGGGCAAACAAGGCAGGGCTTAGGTCATAAAGTTCTTTCCAGACCTTTAACAGCACGATCCTTGTTTCATCTGTATTTCTTCGGCATACCCGCTGGCCGATAATATGTTTCCACTGATAAGGGGTGGCGCTGATGAGCAGTACATTCCGTAATCCCTGGGGCGTGGCATAGCCGGCCGCATCGTGCCCGCTTCCGGCAGTGCACAGGGCTTCATAACATTTCATGCTTTCATTACAACTTTTTAAGTACAATTCCCGTACCACTGCCGGAGCCGTCATAATAGAATACGGGACAGCGAAATCCGCCTGTCCCGTATAGTTGCTGTACTGCAGCGATGCACTCATAAATTTTACTTCGTTCTGGTGGCGGGTAATCTGCGCCAGAAAACGCCTGCTGGCGCCGACAATGGCTACCGTGATCACCGCAAATTTCTGGATGGTAGGATGGGGAAGCGCCCCCATAGCTGCTACTGTCTGAACGCTGAATGATTTTTCGTAGAGCTCCATCAGGTCGTCCATTGAGGCAATCTTATGTCCCTGCTGGGTAAGTCTTGCCGCAAAGACCATGTTTTTTTCTGCTTCCGCCACCGCCTGGCAGTTCAAAATTTTTACTTCGATTCGTTTAATTGGTATGTCCCTCCTTTACAATCGCTTTCAGTAAGAACAGATAGTTCAGACTGTCTGTGATCTTTTCGTCCCATGAGTCCATCGGGTAAATCGCTTCCTCGTCAAAGCACATATCGTACAGAGAAACAATATGCTTTGCCAGCATACCGGCAAGGGCACGCTGGGGCGTTGTATGCTGTAAAGCTGCCGCTGCCTTAAATGCACCCAGCCGGTCCGGGTCATCCCCGGTGTATTCTTTGGTTTTTCGTTTCAAGGTATCAGCACAGAGCCGTACCTGTTCGTCAAAAACGGCATTGACTTCATTTTGCGTAATATGGCATCCCTCCTAACTGAAAACAGCCGGCTGGATTTCTCCAATCGGCTGTCTGGCTTAATCATTTATTCTGCAATGGTATAATGGGTGTTTCGTGCTTTCCCTTTCTGTTCTAACAAGTTAGTTTTTACCATTTTTCGGATCACTCTGGCGGCAGTAGAAGCGCTTACTTCAAGCAATCCTATCACATCATTTTTTGTAATTGCACCATGTTTTCTGGCATATTCCAATATTTTTTCTTCTTCGTCACTTAGCACTTTTTCAGTATGAGCCGTAACCGGTGTGCCGGATTTCGTTTTTACAGTTGCATTTTCTGTTTCGTATTTTGCGTTGATATTAGGCAATATGATCTTAAAGGCATTTTTCGTGGTTTCAATCACAGGCTTTACCTGCATACTTTCGTATGCCTTCATAATTTTGCCCATTCCGGTTCCATACGCCTCAATTAAGTGCAATCGGTAAAATACATTCGCAAGGTCCTGATTTCTGCACACAGAAATGCCAACCATAACATCCTCCAGGTCTATGCCTGGCATCAGCCCTCCGATAGATACAAACTCAATCCGATCCTCATAAATACTGATAAAAGCACTGGCACTAAAAGAATAGTCACGGTGAACCAGCAGATTCAGCAATGCTTCTCTGACAGCGACTTCCGGGTAATCCCTGACATCAACCCGGTATAGTTTTTCTATGGTTGCACGGGTCTGATTGCGAAAGTCAATAAAATCATATACTTCGTTCATCTGCTGCATCAGCGATCCGGTAAACTCCCGACGATCCTTGAAAATGGTCTGGTCCGTTCCCTGAAAGACCGCAACTTTAATGGTATGGACGCATTGGTCTGACAGAAGCAGCGCCAGGTTACTGTATAGCCCATCCTGATCGATCAATTTTAAAGTACGCATCTGCTGTGGTTCAAAGTCAGTTTTCCGAAGTTCAAATTCTTTTTTTGTTGCCTCAAATGTAAGGTCCTGGTTTAAGCAGCGCATCGCTTCAAAACGATCTCCGTCTGTTTCCTTTATCATGCGCCGGATTGCCGTATCAGTTGCCGGAACAGAAGAATATCCCTGCCGAACATACACACCTTCCGGCCGCATTCCTTTTTTGGCAAGGTAATAGGGGCGATCCGTTCCACGCTGAATATCTACAACAACAACATTTTTCCCATTTTCCACGATGGTTTCATAATGCAGGAACATGGTTATATCCGGTTTTATCGCATCCCTTACCATATTGCTGATTTGAAGGGAAACACTATCCGCATTATCCAATCCGATAACCGTGCCATCGTCTCTGACCCCTATATACAGTTTTCCGCCATCACAGTTTGCAAAAGCAATGATTTCTTTTTTTATGTCGTCTACCACAACTTCTTTTAGTTCTACGGTTTCGCTTTCCCGAAAAAGCATAGTGCCATCTCCTTTATTTCAAATTTGTAAGTCTATCATATCAAATCGTGTCAATCGTGTCAATAAAGCTGACACGATTATGATTCGATTATGACACGATATTCTCATTGTACCCGCAAACTCAAGAAATAATTACGTGATAGTTCCTACAAGTTCATAAATTTTGAAAGGATTGTGTTAGAAACTCTTATTTTTCTAACCAAAGCATGATACGATTGACCCGATAAATGACACGATGGAATGATCCAGAGATGGCTTTTGCAACGAATTATATATATTATTCATTGCATTTTAAGCACTCGGCAGGTAGATCCAGTCGTGCATCAGGCACACGCTGGGTTCGTCCTCCCTGGGAACCAGACGGTAGGTACATTCCCCATAGACCGTGCGTTTGTCCTCGATCTCCATGCCATAGGCTTTATAAAAGCGGTATTCCAGATTGGAGATAATACAGCGCAGGGTTTGCAGAGCCTCCCTTTGGGCTGATACGATCAGGTCACGGTCAATGCTGCGCTTCAAAAACAGCAGCGATTTGTAAAGCTGTACCTCTGTGCGGTAAGGGCGGCAATCTTTCGTTTCCAGCCATCCGCAAAAAGCGACCGGTCCGCTCTGGATCACACTGCGGTCCGGGTGATAATACTCATAGCAGTCCAGGTTTGCCGTATTCAGAAGATAGAGCATTTCCCGGACTTCATTTTCCGGTATGTCGTAAAACCGCAAAAGCGAGCGGTAAAGATGGACATAGCCGGGAATGGAAATCATGGTATTTACCATAAAATAAAATCCTCCTTGTAAACAGCAGGTGCGGGAGCTTTTGCCCCCGCACCGTCTAAAATCTATATTTCGTTATCTACTTTCACGAGTTTTCCCATGACAAGGAAGCGTCCTGTGCCGCCCGGCGTACAGGTAGAAATCTTACAGATGAAGACCATCACTCAGGTTGCTAATGAAATGGATGTTGTGCGTAGCACGGCATACAAATATCTTGTGGCTATGGATCAGAATGGGATGCTTCAATATCGGGAAGGAAGAATTTCTATTACAGAGTTGGATAAGATTATGATTAAACTTATAGATGAACCTTTGGAAATCCTATTGGTACCGGAGCAATCCGGGGGCAATTAAATAAACTGATCGAAGAGCATAATCTTCCGCCGGTTGTCTTCCACAGTTTAAGACATAGCAGTGTAACCTATAAATTAAAACTGAATGGAGGAAACATCAAAGCGGTTCAAGGGGATTCCGGACATTCGCAGGTTGATATGGTAACAGATGTATATTCTCATATTATTGATGAGGATCGAAGACGAAACGCAGAATTATTCGAGGAAGCGTTCTATGAGAAGAAAAATCTGGATCCAAAGATGCGAGATGAAACAGCAACTCAGACAGTAGATGTAAAGATGAAATTGCAAAGACAGTATTAATGCCCGGCGATCCTTTAAGAGCTAAGTTTATTGCGGAAACTTACTTAACCCACGCAGTCTGTGTCAACAAAGTACGCAATATGCTGGCTTACACCGGTCTTTATAACGGAAAAGAAGTTTCCGTCATGGGAGCAGGTATGGGGATTCCCTCTATGGGAATTTACAGCTATGAACTTTATCATTTTTATAATGTTGACCAGATTATTCGGATTGGTTCTGCCGGAGCGATCCAGGATGATATTGCGTTAAATGACCTTGTAATCGCCATGGGCGCATGTACAGATTCCAACTATGGCTATCAATTCGGTTTACAAGGTTCGTTTGCCCCTATTGCTGATTTTACACTTTTGGAAAAAGCCGTCTGCTCCGCAAGAACCCGCAACCTTACTGTTCAGACAGGAAACGTACTCTCATCGGATATGTTTTATAACGATATGGAAAATATTAATGCTCCATGGCGCAAAATGGGAATTCTTGCTGTTGATATGGAAACCGCCGGTCTTTATATGAACGCAGCGCGAGCCGGTAAAAAAGCGCTTTGTCTTTTGACAATTTCCGATCATCTATATAAGAAAGAATATTTAAATGCAGAAGAACGGCAGCTTGGTTTCAGCAACATGATTGAACTTGCCCTCAGTTTACTCTGAGTCATTTAACCAAAATTTTTAATGGAGAAATACTACTATGAAAAAATATAGAAGGATATTTACAATCGTTATAGATTCCCTCGGAATCGGGGCAGCAAAGGATGCAGATTCATACGGAGATGCGGGCACGGACACTTTAGGACACATTTCAGAAAATGTTGAAAATCTCAGGATTCCAAATCTCCAAAAATTAGGAATTGCGAATCTGCATCCGCTAAAGCATGTGAAACCGGCTGATCAGCCGCTTGCTTACTATATGGCAATGCAGGAAGCCAGCGTCGGGAAAGATACTATGACCGGACATTGGGAAATGATGGGACTCCACATTACAACACCATTTAAAACCTTCACGGAACATGGATTTCCAAAGGAACTTTTAGAGGAACTTGCCGAAGAAGAAATCAACACAGGACATATGATTGTCTATACTTCTGCCGATTCCGTTTTACAAATTTGCGGTAACGAAGATACTTTTGGACTAGACGAATTGTATCGTTGCTGCGAGATTGCCAGAAAACTCACAATGAAAGATGAGTGGAAAGTCGGTCGTGTCATCGCACGTCCATATATCGGGAAGAAAAAAGGAGAATTCAAACGAACAAGCAACCGGCATGATTATGCATTAAAACCATACGGAAAAACAGTCCTCGATGTGTTGAAAGAAGCAGGGCTGGATGTAATTTCAGTCGGAAAAATTTATGATATTTTTGACGGAGAGGGACTGACGGAATCTCATAAATCAAAAAGTTCTGTTCATGGCATGGAACAAACACTTGAAATAGCAAAAAGAGATTTTAAAGGATTGTGCTATGTAAATTTAGTAGATTTTGACGCATTATGGGGGCATCGCCGCGATGCAATAGGATATGCGCGGGAGCTGGAAAAATTTGACCAAAACCTCGGGAAGCTGCTTGAAGTTATAAAAGACGATGATTTATTGATGATAACAGCTGATCATGGAAATGATCCGACACATACGGGAACAGATCATACAAGAGAAAACGTTCCTTTTCTCGTATACTCTCCGTCTATGAAAGGTTCCGGAAAACTGAAAGACGCGTTGTCTTTCGGTACTCTCGGAGCAACGATCGCAGATAATTTTGATCTCAAGATGCCGGAAGGAACAATCGGTCATTCCGTTCTTGAAAGTTTACAATAAATTTAGAAAGTGAGGGAAAACTATGGAAAATTATGCAATTATAGAAATCGTCGGGTATATTGGTTCTATTTTAGTCATCATATCAATGCTAATGTCTTCTGTGATCAAACTTAGGATCATTAATTCAATCGGTTGTTCTGTTTTTGCAGTATATGCAATCATTATTCATTCTTATCCGACTGGCAAACATACCGCCAAAATATAGTGTTTCTCAGTTTATAGGATATCTGAAAGGAAAAAACACGATATCATAGTAGACAAACTAAGTGTAAAAGAATATAAGAACCCCCTTTAAGGGGTAGCCGGTAACAGAGGCTTATAGACACAAATCAGCACTACCCGTTAGACGGGTGGTGCTGATTTGTGGGCTTTGTTATAAAGTTTTTGAATGTCCTTTGGAAGATTTTGGGGGGTCATGGCCTGAATCTTATCTTCGCTGCCGTCAGCAATGGTGGTGTCATAATACCAGCATTTAAATTCCAGCATAGCAAGAGTTTTTTCAAGTTGTTTTATTTCGTCCTTGACGGCAGCTTTCCGATGTTCAAATAATTCTTTTCGTTTTGTATAACTAGAAGGACCTTCTGTAACCCATACAAAGAATTGTTTGATTTCTCTGATTTCAAGACCTGATTTTTTCAGGCATTCAATCACACGTATTGCTTCCAGTTCGTTGTTACTAAAATATCGAATATTGCCTTTGCGTTCAAGATTTGGAAAAAAGCCTTCTTTGTCGTAATATCTTAATGTTGAAATCGGGAGATGAAACATTTCAGATACTTGTCCAATTGTGTACATAAAAATACCTTCTTTCAAAAGAATTTTTAATTACGGAGGTATTTGATATTATGAAGACAGAAGAGCTTAAGCTTGTTACAACGTGGGACAATACTTTTCCAAAGAGCGAAAAGGTGGACCACAGGAAGATTACATTTATGAATCGATATGGAATTACTCTTGTAGCAGATATGTATATTCCGAAGAATGCAGAAGGTCCATTTCCGGCAATTGCAGTAAGTGGACCATTCGGTGCGGTAAAGGAGCAGTGTTCCGGGTTGTATGCTCAGATAATGGCAGAAAGAGGATATCTTACAATCGCATTTGACCCCTCTTTTACCGGGGAGAGTGGTGGTTTGCCAAGATATATGGCATCACCTGATATTAATACAGAAGACTTTATGGCATCTGTTGACTTTCTTTCTGTACAGGATAACGTAGATGCAGAAAAGATTGGCCGGACAAATGAAAACGTTACTTGATCGGTTGAATCCACTATATTCTACGGATTATGCTTTCCGGGATATCTGCATGATTGCAACAGCTGCTGAGGATGAAGATAGTGCTTTTGAAAAAGCATATAACGGTCTTCAATGCTGTAACAGAAAAATACAAATGTATTAAAATTACAGGGGTATTTTTTATTGAAAAAGGGAAAGTGTTATGGTATATTAAATACGTTTAAGATTCAAAAAGAAAGAAATGTGGGGAAACAAAGGAGAAAAAATGAGAATCATAGATATTCACAGTCATATATTATCCGGGGTGGACGACGGCGCCTCCAGTGAGAAGGAAAGCCTTCAGATGCTGAAAATGGCTGTGAAGCAGGGTATGACAGGGGTTATTGCTACCCCGCACTATTCTGTGAATTTCAGAAATACCAATGCAGTGTTGATTCGACAGCAGTGCAGACAGTTAGAGGAAAAGTTACAACAGTCATTGGGTGAACAAATCAGAATCTATCCGGGACAGGAAATCTTTTATTCAGAAGAGGTTATCGACTTATTGGACAAGGGGAAATTGCTGACACTGGCGGACAGTCCTTATGTGTTAGTGGAATTTCACCCGGCAGCTCCGTATTCTTTTATTTTCAGCAGTATCCGAAACCTGGTTTATGCAAAATATTCTCCGATTCTTGCTCATGTGGAGCGTTATTCGGTTCTTCGCAAAAAAGGGAAGACCGGAAGAATTGATAGACATGGGCGCTGAACTTCAGATGAATTATCGAAGTATTGGCGGCAAATGGTATCATGAAACCCCACGGTGGTGCAGGTATATGTTAAAGGAGGGAAATATACAATATTTAGGAACAGATATGCATAATGTAAAAGAACGAAGACCAGATGTTACCGGAGCAGAGGCATGGCTGAAAAAACATCTGGATTTATCTTACATAAAAGCAATTACATATGGAAATGCTGAGAAAATCCTGGCATATAGAAATATGGAGAAAAGGAGAAAAGATGGAGAATAATCAAAACGAAGAAATAGAAATTGATTTACGGGAAATATTTTTTGCCTTAAAAAGGCGAATCCTTCTTATTCTGGCAGTCGGTCTTTTGGGGGGTTGTTTAAGCTGTGCTTATACCATGGTTTTTGTAAGTCCTACCTATACTTCAAAGGCCACAATGCTGACGATTTCAAAAGAAACTACACTGACCTCTATGGCAGATTTGCAGTTGGGAGCACAGCTTACCAGCGACTATCAGATTTTAATTACCAGTACGCCTGTTTTGGAACAGGTCATTGAAAATCTGGATTTGAAAATGAGTCCGGGAGGGCTCAGAGGGCAGATTTCCGTAAATAATCCTGCGAATACAAGAATTTTGGAGCTTTCTGTTGTTAATGGAAACCCGGAAACTGCCAAAAAGATTGCAGATGAACTGGCAGCAGTTTCCTCTGCGTACATCGGAGAAAAAATGGAGGTTATTCCTCCGAAGATTATTGAAGAGGGAGAGATTCCTTCCTATAAGACAGGACCAAATGTAAAGAAAAATGCAATGATGGGACTTTTGGCAGGTCTGGCTCTTGCGGCAGGTCTGGTATGTCTTTTTTGCAGTTATGAATGATTCTATTAAGACAGAGGACGATATCTCCAGATATCTGGATATTCCTACCCTGGCATCTATTCCGGACAGAAAAGATTACATAGGCGGAAAACCGGGAAAAGGAAAATGGAAAAAGAAGAAAACAATAAGCGGGGAGGAGAATTAATCATGGAACAGAAAATAATCATGAAAGACCCTAGAAAATCGGATTACTTCTATGAGGAATCAATGAAAACCCTGCGTACCAATATACAGTTTTCCAGTAAAAAGGTAAAACAGATTATTTTTACAAGCTGTTATCCCAATGAAGGAAAAAGTGATTTGACTTTCAGTATTTCCAGAGAAATGGGAAAAGCAGGAAAAAGGGTATTGCTGTTAGATGCGGATATCCGTCGTTCTATCTATGTAAAGAGATATGGTGTAGACCAGAAGGTAAATGGTCTTTCTCAGTATTTAAGTGGTCAGATTGGCAGGGATTTGCTGGTGTACCAGACAAATTATGCGAATATGGACGTGATTTTTGCAGGACCTTCAGCCCCCAATCCTTCTGAACTTTTGAGTGATGCTTTATTTGACGAGCTTCTGAAAGAAAAAAGAGAAGAATATGATTACATTTTCATTGATACACCACCTATTGGAACCATTATTGACGCAGCGGTTGTGGCAGAAAAAAGCGATGGAGCTATTCTTGTGATTGAGAGTGAGGCAGTCAGCTATAAGGCAGCACAGAAGGCGAAAAAGCAGTTGGAAAGAAGTGGTTGCCATATTTTGGGCGCAGTGCTGAACAAAGTAGATGTGAAGAAAGATAAATATTATTCGCACTATTACGGCCGCTACGGAGGATATTACAAAAGATAAAAAAGAGGACGGGTGATAGGGTGTTTGATGAAATTGACAGAAACCTGAGAAACAGAATTCTGGCTGTTATATGTATTCTTTTATTTGTTTTGCTGGCAGGACTGCTGAGATGGAGTAATAAAAGAGATGCAGAGGTTATGCAGAAGATTCAGGAAGAGTCTGAGTCCGATAAAGCAGTATCAGCAGACAAAGAATCAAAAGAACCGAAGGAAAAGGATACTCTGGCTGCAGAGGCAAAGCAGGAGAACGAAGCGCAGACAGAAAAGGCAAAAGGACTGGTCTGCTGGGGAGATGAGCTGGTACCGGGTGAAGATGCAGGGACTTATTCCTATAAAGTGCATCTTCAGAAGTTTTTAGATGAGAATGGATATGCCCTTCCGGTTTTGGATAAAACCCTTCAGGGTGCAGGGACTCTGTCTATGATGACTATGGCAGGTGTTCCGGAGGAAACCGTGCAGGGATATATTACGGCTCACCAGGAAGCAGCGGGAGGCAGTGAACTTCCTGTGACAGAAACAGGAATCCGGGATTTGACGCCGGATCAGACGGAGAGAAATGATTTGGAATATATTCCGATTATTTTCATGGGATACTATGGGGGCTGGAATCATGACCCGGCAGAATTGGCAGGACAGCAGGAAAATATTCTGCATACCTTTCCCCGGCAGGAGCGTTTCCTGATTGTGGGAACCAGACCTTTAGACGGAAGTGTTGACAGCGCTTCCTTAGATGCAGTGATGAGTGAGAAATGGGGAGAACATTATATCAGTCTGGCAGCTCTTACTACACAGCCGGCAGAAAACTATGATACCCAGGAAGTGATGGCTCAGGGGATAATCCGGAAACTGGAAGAACTGGGCTATATCAGTAAATAAAGAGGGTTAAAGAAATGAAATTACCCAAAAAAAAAAGTAAGAAGAGAATTTATGCCATGACAGGAGGATTTCTCGGTGCAGGTATTGTGCTGGCAGCAGGAATCCTTGCATGGGGCATTTATAACAGACAAAAGGAAAATGCGGATCTTGCAGCTTCTTCTGACAGCATGGATTCAGAGAATAAAAGTTCGACACAGACCGTTACTTATCAGGGAAAAGAATATCGTTATAATGAACATCTGAGTAACTTTTTATTCCTGGGAATTGACCGGGAAGGAAAGGCGGAAACAGAAACAGGGAAGGCTGATGCAGGTCAGGCGGATAGTATTTTCCTTGCTTCCTGGGATCGGGTGAAAGGAGATGTCGCCTGGATTACCATTCCCAGGGATACCATGACAGAGATTCAGATTTTTGACCAGGAGGGAAATCCTGCAGGAACCTCTCTGCAGCATTTGAATCTGGCATATGCTTTTGGAGATGGCGACAGAGAAAGCTGTCAGCTTATGGAAGACGCTGTATCCCATCTTTTTTACGGTCTGCCGATAAATGGGAGCTGTGCGTTAAACCTGGACGGGATTCCGGTTCTGGCAGAGGCGGCAGACGGTGTGACGGTAACAATACCTGATGATAGTCTGGAAGCAGTAAATCCCCGGTGGAAAAAAGGGACAGAAGTAACTCTGGATAAAGAAACAACAGAAGTGTTTTTAAGATATCGTGATACAGAGCAGAGTCAAAGTGCGCTGAAGCGTATGGAACATCAGAAAATCTTTCTCATGGCTCTTGGAGAAAAAATGCAGAAAACCTATAAAAGTAATCCGGGAATTGCAGGAGAACTGTATGCTGCCATGAAATCCTATATGGTGACAAATATAGGAAATGACCAGTTCCTGAAGCTTATGGAGGGCCTGGGAGAAAATGGTATTACAGAGGATTGGACACTGCCGGGAGAGGGAGGAGAAGGCACAGATTTTGATGAATATTACCCAGATGATGAGGCGCTCTATGAGAAGATTATAGAAACCTTTTATATAGAGGAGAGCAGAAAATGAAAAAGAGGAGAATTGCAGCAATCCTATGTATTCTTCTCGGGCTGCTTTTCGGAATTGTCGGTATCTGTAAGTATATAGAAGAAAAACAGGCCGGAGAGGAATATATGGAACTTCAGAAACAGGCGGAAAAAGAAGAGCCGGATTTGCAAAATCCGCAGCCTGAGAAGAAAGAAGAAAAGCCGTCTGTGGAAATTCCCATTGATTTTAAAGCTCTGCAGAAACAGAATCCAGATGTATATGCATGGATTCAGATTCCGGAAACTGCTGTGGATTATCCTGTTCTTCAGCACAGCGAGGATAATGGTTATTATCTGAATCATACAATCAGCGGAGAGAAAAAAGCAGAGGGCGCCATTTTTACAGAGAATTATAATACAAAGACTTTTCAGGATCCGAATACAGTAATTTACGGACATGATATGAAAAACGGATCCATGTTTCAAAGTCTTCATAAATATATGGACAGAAGCTTTTTTGATGCAAACCGGGATATTACGGTTTACCTTCCGGATAAAATTCTGCATTATAAGATTTTTGCAGCGTATTTGTATGATAACCGGCATCTGCATCTCAGCTTTGATTTCTGGGATAAAGAACAATATGAAGGATATTTGCAGCAGATATTTTCTATGAGAAATATGAATGCGTTTGTAGATACAAACATGGAAGTGACCCCAGAGGATAAAATTATTACTTTATCTACCTGCTATGCAGGAATATCAAGTCAAAGATATCTGGTACAGGCAGTACTGGAATCCATAGAAGAATGAAAGAGAGGAAAAAGCTATGAAAAAAAGATTATTAGGAACTATGTTGGCAGCCGTATTAGTCGTGTCCCAGGCAGTGACAGCCTTTGCAGCAGGAAGCAGTACAACCGATGTGACAACTTCCGGAGAGTCTGCACAGTGGTATGACATAGCAGGGACAAGCAGAGAAAATTTTGCTTATCTGGAAGAAACAGAGGGTGGATCAGAAGTTTTGGAATTGATTATGGACGTCAACGAGGGAGAAAAAAAACTGGAAGACCTTGCAGAAGCGGTTCCTGCAATTGCGGCAGAACTGGAAGGAAAGACTCTGGTTACAAAATTCTTTGAACTGACGCCCATCAATGGAGGAAAGCCATTGCCGGATGGAAGCCATGAAGTAACCCTGGCTGTGCCGGAGCTGACAAGAGCCATGGTAAATGTAAAACTTCTTCATTACAGTACTGTGCGTAATGTGTGGGAAGTGATTACACCGTCAGACGTGAATTATGACACAAAGCAGATTACCGCAGTATTTAAAGATTTGTCACCAGTAGCTGTTATTTCTGATATGGATGAGTCAAAGCTGACTGAGGGACATGGTACAGGTACTGGAACAGCTACAGGAACTTCACCGAAAACAGGTGTAGAATCTGATTGGTGGGTTTATCTGGCCAGTGCAGCAGCGCTTTTGGGAATGGGAGCATGTATCTTTGTAAGCGTTCGCAGAAAAAAAGCATAAAACAGGCAACATAGTATAAGAGGCTGCCGTACAAAGCAACCGTCATGAATGTGCATAAATATTCATGCGGTGTGTTTGTGCGGCAGCCTTTTTTTGTCAAAATACAAAAATACATCTTGTAATTTTATGAAAAATCGTTCATCTTTTTCTCAAAGAAAATATTGAAGAAATTTGTCATATTTAGTATAATATTAAAGATTTGATAAAAAATATATAAACTTGGGAGTGGTGAAATGGAAGAAAAGAAAATATTCTTTCGTGTATTGACGGTGAGTCTGGTTTTATTAGCAGCAGCATTTATTCTGCTTTTTGTATATGTGGATACGAAGTGGTGGAACTTTAGAACCATTGTAATCAATCCGATTCATACAGTAATAGCAACCGTTGTTATGCTTGTAATCGGTGTAGGGGTATATATTAAACGAAATAAGAGCAACTGATAATAAGGACATCTGGTAGAAAAGACTGACTATTTAAATAGACAGTCTTTTTGTGTGTAAGCAGGTTTTGTAACATACCGGAAATAAGAAATGAGTGGAGAAAAGAAAATGAAAAAATGGAATTTGCGATGGATTTATAAGGCGTTGTTATTGTGCATGGCAGATGGATTAATAGTAATGGCGGCGTATTTTGGAGCCCTGTTTCTGAGGTTTGATTTTCAGCTTGATATGATACCGGAGGAATATATAGCCGGATATCTTTGGTCAATGCCTTTCTGGATTGTATCAACCATTGTAGTTTATTATATCTACAAGCTGTATCACAGCATATGGGCGTTTGTAAGCATTACGGAACTGAAAAGACTTATGATGGCAGACCTGGTATTGATTCCGGTTTATGCTGCAGGCGCAGTGTTTATGGATATGCACATGCCTATGTCTTATTTTGTAATGGGATATATTTTAAGTTGCGTACTTTGTGCAGGAGTCCGTTTTTCTTACCGTTATATTCGCTTTTACATGGAATATCTGAAAGAAGAAAAGACAGAGAAGGAAACCAAGACAGACCGTATTATGGTGATTGGAGCCGGTACCGTAGGACAGACACTGATGCGGGAAATACGAAAAGCAGATTCTGTACATGCAAAGGTAGTCTGTGCCATTGATGATAATCCTGAAAAAATCGGACGTATGCTGGAGGGAATCCCCATTGTGGGAAACCGTTATGATATTGTAAAAATGGTAAAGAAATACGATGTTAATCGAATCATTTATGCCATTCCTTCCACAACAGGACAGAACCGCAAGGATATTATGAATCTGTGTAAAGAAACCGGATGCCGTATGCAGACGGTTCCCAGTGTGAGCCAGATTGTCAATGAAGAAGTCAGTATGACAAAGCTTCGTGAAATTGAGATTTCTGATCTTTTGGGACGGAAGCAGATTCTGGTAAACATGGACGAAATCAATGAGTATATCAAAGGAAAGGTAGTCCTTGTGACCGGTGGCGGCGGAAGTATCGGTTCGGAGCTTTGTCGTCAGGTGGCAGCCAGAGAACCAAAGCAGCTTATTATTCTGGATATCTATGAAAACAATGCCTATGATATCCAGATGGAACTGAGAAAGAAATATCCGGAACTGAATCTGGAGGTCATCATTGGTTCTGTTCGTGACAGCCGTAAGATTTTCAAGATATTTGGAACCTATCACCCGGATATTGTTTATCATGCAGCAGCACATAAGCATGTTCCCCTTATGGAAGACAGTCCCTGTGAGGCAGTGAAAAACAATGCTATCGGAACTTATAAAACAGCTTTTGCGGCACTTGCTCACGGAACTAAGAAGTTTGTGCTTATCAGTACAGATAAAGCGGTAAATCCCACTAATATCATGGGAGCCAGCAAACGACTTTGTGAAATGATTATCCAGGCGTTTGACAGCAAGGTAAAAGAAGGGAAGGCAGAGGAAATTCCCCAGCTTTTCACACATAAGATTAATAAAGACTTTGCAAACATTAATCTGCTGGAAAATTTAAGGGCGGCCAGAACAGAATTTGTGGCAGTGCGTTTCGGAAACGTACTGGGAAGTAACGGTTCCGTTATTCCGTTATTTAAGAAGCAGATTGCAGCAGGAGGTCCGGTTACAGTAACAGACCCGGAGATTATCCGTTACTTCATGACAATCCCGGAGGCTGTCAGCCTTGTTATGCAGGCGGGAACTTATGCAAAGGGCGGAGAAATCTTTGTACTTGATATGGGTGAGCCTGTAAAGATAGATACTCTGGCAAGAAACCTGATTCGCCTGTCAGGATTTAAGCCGGACGAAGATATCAAGATTCAGTATACAGGACTTCGTCCAGGTGAAAAGCTTTATGAAGAAAAGCTTATGGCAGAGGAAGGTCTGAAAAAGACAGAGAATGATTTGATTCATATTGGTATGCCGATTCCGTTTGATGTTGAGGAATTTCTGGCAGAGCTTGATGAACTGACAGAGATTGCTTATGCCAATAAGCCGGATATTAAAGAAAAAGTAGCGCAGATTGTTACGACTTATAAGATGAAGGATTGAGAGAGCAGGAATGTATAAGAAGATAAAAAGAGCAATGGATATCATATTTTCCGGAATATTATTAATTTTAGGGGCAATACCTTTGTGCATTGTAGGGATACTGGTAAGAATAACGTCGAAAGGACCAGCGTTATTTAAACAAAAACGCCTCGGTAAAGACGGAAAAGTATTTGAAATTTATAAATTTCGTTCAATGGTTGTAGGGGCAGAGAAACAGGGAAGTGGTGTTTATTCGGGAAAAAATGATGCCAGGGTGACTCCAATAGGAAAAATATTGCGAGCAACAAGTATTGATGAGCTGCCACAGTTGATTAATATTTTTAAAGGAGAAATGAGTTTTATTGGACCTAGGCCAGCACTTACCTATCACCCGTGGACATATGAGGAGTATACAGAGGAACAGAAAAAAATGTTTCAGGTTAGACCAGGTGTGACTGGCTGGGCGCAGGTAAATGGACGTAAAGAAGTCGAATGGCCAAGGCGAATTGAAATGAATGTATGGTATGTAGAACATATGTCATTTTTGTTAGATTTAAAAATCTTTTTTAAGACTATTTTTAAAGTATTTACAAATGCCGATAATGTGAATTCAACAGAAACGGCAAAGAGGGACTAAAATGTTGAAGCTAATGTATATTACAAATCAACCGGAAATTGCAAAAATTGCAGATAAAAATGGTGTAGACAGAATTTTTATTGACTTAGAAAAAATAGGTAAAAGGGAACGACAGGGTGGTATGGATACTGTTCAATCAGATCATTCTATCTCAGATATTGTAAAGGTAAAACATGCAGTAAAACGTGCAGAAATTATGGTTCGTGTAAATCCACTTCATGATGAAATAGAAGGATATCTGTCATCAAGAGATGAAATAGATGCTGTAGTTAAGGCAGGAGCAGATATTATTATGCTTCCCTATTTTAAGCAGGTAGAAGATGTAAAAAGATTTATAAAATATGTTGATGGACGCGCTAAAGTATTACCATTAATAGAAACTGTAGAGGCAGTAAACTGTATCGATGAAATTCTGACACTTGAAGGATTAGATGAGATTTTTGTTGGGCTAAATGATTTGTCGTTAGGATATGGTAAAACTTTTATGTTTGAACTGTTAATAGATGGTACTTTGGAAACATTGTGTATGAAGTTTAGACAGAAGGGTATTCCATTTGGTTTTGGAGGAATTGCTGCTTTAGGGAAAGGAATGCTTCCTTCAGAATATATTATCCGGGAGCACTATCGATTAGAATCTAGCTGTGCAATTCTTTCCAGAACTTTTTGTAGAATAGACGCTGTAGAAGATTTGAACGAAGTTCGTCATATTTTTGAAAGAGAGATTCCTAAAATTAGAGAATTAGAAAAAGAATGTGAGAAACATAGTAATTATTTCAGAGAGAATAGAAAGCAAGTAATAGAAAAGATAGAGAATATCTGTCATTAATGAGGGGATAATAGTGAATTTATTGATAACAGGAGCATGGAAAGATGCAAAAGAATATATTAGAAAGATAGAAGCAGATGGACACAAAGTGCATTTTTTTCAATTTGAGAAAGATGAACTTCCATGTTCTTATGAATGGGTAGAAGGAGTAATCTGTAATGGATTATTTCTGACACATGATATAAGAAAATTTATTATTAATTTGAGATACATACAACTTACCAGTGCCGGATTTGACCGAGTACCAATGGATTATGTAAAGGAGCATAATATTGTCATTAATAATGCAAGAGGAGTATATAGTATTCCTATGGCCGAATTTGCATTATTTGGAGTGCTGGAATTATATAAGAAGGGAAGAAAATTTTTTGAAAATCAAAAACAACATATTTGGGAAAAGCAAAGAAATTTATACGAGCTTTTTGGAAAGAAAGTATGTATTGTAGGTTGTGGAAGTGTAGGAACAGAATGTGCAAAACGATTCCGGGCATTTGGCTGTATAGTAAGCGGAATTGATATTTTTCCACGGTGTGATGATAATTATGAAAAAATATTTGGACTTGAGAAATTAGAAGATATGATTCTTAAAAGCGATATTGTTATATTAACGCTTCCGTTGACTGATAAAACAAGACATTTAATAGATAAAGCAAAAGTGGAAAAGATGAAGGAGGGTACTATTCTTATAAATATAGCCAGGGGAGCAATTGTAGATATCCATGCTCTTACGAGCGCTTTGCCAAAGCTTGGTGGTGTGGTATTAGATGTATTTGAAGAGGAACCTTTTAATGAAGATAACCCACTTTGGGATATGGAAAATGTAATTATTACACCCCATAATAGTTTTGCAGGGGAGGGAAATGATAGAAGATTAGATGGAGTGATAATGGAGAATTTAACATGCATTTAGAGATTTTTAAAGAGATGTTAAAGAAAATGGATAAATTCATTTTTTTAAATAAAGGAAAAATTAACTGGAAGCTATAAATGAGTAAATACCAAATATTGCACAAAATAAAGACACCCGCTGTTGAATGATGTATAATTGAAGTACCAACAAACAACATACTCAAACAACAAGGGGGTGCCCGTTGCAAACAGTATACATCATTCTAACAGTATTTACAATTACTTTAAAACCTTAAAACTCGGCTTATTTTTATCCGATGTGTACCTAAACCATCTGATGACTATCATTGTTTCCGTTTTCCTCCGTGGTTACAGGGGGAAAACTGTAGATTTCGCCGAAGTAAGTAACCAGCATAGAACCACAACCGCCTATTTCCTGAACCACGGCAAGTGGAATGATTCCGCTCTCCAGGATACTTTGAAAAATGCCGTCATACAGGTTATTTATCTGGAAGCGCAACGCTCAGGACAGCCTGTTTTCTGTATTGTGGATGATACGATTGCTTCGCATACCAGGCCTTCGTTACAGGCCGGGCATCCAATTGAAGCGGCGTACTTTCATCAATCCCATTTAAAGGGCTGTCAGGATTATGGGCATCAGATTGTTTCTGTCATGCTTTCCTGTAATGGGCTCATACTGATTATGCCGACATCCTGTATGACAAATCAAAGTCAAAGATACAGATTGTCCAGGAGATTGCGGATGAACTTCCTGTGGCACCGGTGATTTCCTATTTCCTATGCGACAGCTGGTATACCTCCGTAAAGGTAATGGAGAGTTTTATCCGGAAAGGATTTTATACGATTGGAGCGCTGAGACCAACCGGGTCATCTATCCATGCGGAATCCGCCAGAAAGTCAGTGAGTTTGCCCTTCATTTGAGAAAAACAGACCGTGCTGTCAGCCTTGTGACCGTTGGCGGCCGTGAATTCTATGTGTATCGCTACGAAGGAGAACTCAATGATATTCCAAACGCGGTGGTTATTATCAGCTATCCCCGGGAAGCTTTTGGAAATCCGAAATCGCTGAGGGTATTTATATCCACAAATGCCGGAATATCACACAGGAAATCCTTGACACATATACAGAACGGTGGCCAATCGAATTATTTTCCGTCAGAGCAAAAACAAACTTGCGCTGGACAAATGTCAGATCCGCTCACGGCAGGGAATCGAGCGGTATTGGCTGATCATGTCATTGGTTCATTACATGTGCTGTATGCATTCTGGGAAATACAATACCTTCGAGGAAGGATACCGGTATTTTCAAGATCAAGTCAAAACAGAGCGAATCGGTAATCTGCACCAGTTCATAAAAAATGGCGCGTCACTTGAAGCTGTTTTGAAACTGGTAGGGTAGTTTTGTGCAAATTTCAATATTTGCTCATTTATAGCTGGAAGTATAGATTACGATACGGAATTGGTATCATATGGAATTATATATTTTATGAGGCAACGATTTCAGATTATTTTGAATTAAGATTATTTGAGAAAAGCAGAGAAAAGAAAAAAGAATATTTAACATCGAAACAAGGATTACAATTTGCACAATATGTTGATTCGGAAGACATATTTATAAAATTATGTAGTAAACAAGCAATGTATAAGGAACTGGGAAAGTTTACGAAAAGAGAGCAGCTATACTCTGAAAAATGTACGTTGGAAGAGTTTAAGAATTTTATAGGTAAACATTCAGAAGCATTGTATAAGCCAGATGTAGCAGATTGTGGAAGAGGAATAGAAAAGTGGACATTCACTAATACAGATATAGAAAGTTTATATGCTAAATTTAAAAAAGAATCGGCAGTCTTAGATGAATTAGTACAGCAACATCATTTATTAAGTAAGCTAAATCCAAGCAGTGTAAATACAGTGAGGATTTTTACGGTTGTTTTGGGGAAAGAAGAGTGCGAGATTATAGGAGCAGCCCTGAGAATAGGAAAAGGAAATACAATTATAGATAATTATTCCGCGGGAGGATTAGTAGGAGCTATTGATGTTAATACAGGGATTGTAATGGAAGATGCTGAAGATGCAATCGGAAAAAGATATTCGATGCACCCTATATCTAAAATAAAAATACAAGGTTTTAAGATTCCTAATTGGAACATGATATTAGAATTTGTAAAGGAATGCGCGATGAATTATTCGCTGAAATATGTGGCATGGGATATAGCTGTTCGCGAGAATGATTGTGTTTTAATTGAGGCGAATCCAAATGGAATGGCAAATGTTATTCAAATTGCAGGTGCAGGCGGAAGAAAAGCGCAATATAAAGAATTATACAGAAAAATTGAAAAAGCAAGGAGATAGCAATGGCATATTATAATGTTAGTGAAATGCGAGAAACTTTGAGGGAGTATCCCCAGTTTCAGAAAAGATTATATTGTAAAGGTTTTTTAATTACAAATGAAAAACAGAATGTTAATAGTGAATATCCGTTTTATTCAAATTGGAAAGAGAAGCAGATAAATTCATATTTTTATATGTATACACATGAAGAAACCTATGCATATACATATGAAAAGGGTAATATTATATATTTTATCGTTGGACATGCATATGATCCATATAATATGCTTGTTGATGAAAACGAAATATTAGAGCATTTAGCGATTGCGAAAGAAAAAAGTGATGAGAAATATTGGGAAGAAGAAAGTAAATTAACAGGTGTATTTTGTATAGGATATATTATAAAAGATGAAATTGTTTATACAACAGATTGTGCAGGAATGCAGCTTGTGTATCATGGTCTGATTAATAATATGTTGTTTATTACATCTCACGGAAAGCTTGTGGCAGATTTAAAAGGACTGGAACAGTCGGAATATATCAAACGATTAACTACTAATAAGTACTGGCACTATTGGGGAACCTGGTTGCCAGGAGATTTGTCACCGTTTAGTGAGCTAAAAAGAATGGTTCCCAATCATGCCGGGGAATATTCAAATAAAACGAAAAATATAAATGTGTTCAGATTTTATCCTACTCAAAAAATTATAGAAACAAGTACAGAAAAAGAATATAAAGAAACTATCTGTGAACTTGGAAGAATTATGTCAAATACTATGAAATGTATTGCAAATAAATGGCCGGAGAAGAAAATTTCTATTTCTGTAACAGGCGGTCGGGATAGCATGACAGCATTAGCATGTGCAAACAAAGTATATGACAAGTTTAAGTATTTCAGTTATATTTCTAATATAGATGAATCAGTAGATGCCTATGCTGCGAAGGAAATCTTGCAGCATTTAGGTTTAGAACATGAACTTTATGAGATTCCGGAAGAATGGGCTGGATATAAAGATTTATCAGTATTTAAGAAAGTTATGGAATGTAATAATGGCTGCATTGGGGCTAATAATACAAATGACTTAAAGAAAAGATTATATTTTACACAAAATCCACCCTGTGATATAGAGATTAAATCTTGGGTAAATGAAATGGGGAGAGGGTGGTATTATAATAAATATAATAAGAAAAAGTTTCCTAAATATCCATATGCAAGCTATTGGAGAGCAATGCATAAAGTTTATTTAGGAAAGTATCTAATTACAGAAACAGATAAAGTATTTGCTGAATACTTAGAAAAATATTATGATAAAGAAACTTTTGATAGAATTTCATGGTTAGAATTATATTTTTGGGAGTTTGCATGGAGTGGCGGAGAAGGGATTTTTTTGACAACTGAACATAGGGTGTCATATGACATTACAATTCCATTTAATAATAGAAAATATGTTGAGTTGATGCTTACAGTCCCGCTTGAAAAACGTAAAGTAGATGATATTCCAATTGATTTAATTACATATATGGAACCAAGAATTGTAGAAACAGGGATAACTGTTCATGATATTTCTCATACAAATTTCAGAGCTTTTGTGGTTCGAACCTATCTAGAAATTTTCTCCAGAATCAGATTCGGAAAGAAAAAGGAGAAGTTTTAATGAATTACGGAATCATAACACTGTTACCCGCGTTACTTGTTATAGTTGTGGCTATAAAATCAAAAAGAACAACAGAAGCTCTTTTGATGGGTTGCGTATCTTCCTACGCCATAATAGCAATAGCTAACAGAAAAAATCCGGTTACTTTGATGGTTGACTCATTTTTTTCAATCATTACAGACTATGATACAGTATGGTTACTTATTGTATGTGGATTGTTTGGGAGCTTAATTGCCGTTATAAATGCTGCTAAAGGGACTCATGCGATTGCGAACTTTTTGGGGAAAATCTGTAAAACGGGAAAAAGTACATTACTTACATCATGGTTGTTGGGAATTATTATTTTTGTAGATGACTATATGAATATTATGACGATTAGCGCATGTACAAAGAAATTGTCAGACTTAAGAAAGGTTCCTAGAGAAGCCCTTGCTTATGTGATTGATTCTACAGGGGCGCCTATTTGTGTACTGTTGCCATTCTCGACATGGGCTATATTTTTTGCAGGTATTTTTTATGAACAAAAAGAAATTGCAGCATTAGGATATAATAGTGCGATGTCGACATATATACATACCATTCCATATATGTTTTATGCAATGGTAGCAGTAATAGTAGTCCCTTTTTTTATAATGGGAATTGTTCCTAAAATAGGAGCAATGAAAAAAGCTTACCAGAGAGTAGAGATAACTGGAAAGGTTTATAGTGAAAATAGTAATAAGTTAAATAAAAGGGAAGAAGATGAGTCCAGTGAAGAGGCAAAAATCATAGACTTTTTAATTCCTATTGCAACTATGATTATTGTTCAGTTAACAGTAGGAGATATGTTTATAGCAATCATATCCGCAATTTTATCAGCGGCTATTATATACATACCGCGGAAAAAAATTAAACTGAATGAATTTTGTGATCTGTGGATACAGGGGTTTGCAGATTCAGTTTCAGCATTAGCAATTATTGTTGCAGCTTTATGGATGAGACAGGCATCTGCAGATTTGAATTTGCCTGAATATATAATCGGATTAGTAGAACCGTTTGTTACTCCTCATATATATCCAATGATTGCATTTTTGGTTGTAGCGGTATTAGGATTTATCACAGGAAGTAATTGGGGTATTCCAGCAGTTTGTGCACCAATTATTATTCCTTTAGGGGCGGCATGTGGAGCTAATTTGCTAAGTGTTATGGCTGCTATTGTGTGTGGCGGAACTTTTTGTAGTCATGCTTGTTTTTATTCAGATGCAACAGTAATTACGTCAGCTAGCTGTGGGATTGAAAATATGGATCATGTTTATTCACAGCTGCCATATACTATTATTTCTGCTGTTATAGCCAGCATCCTGTTTTTAGTATCAGGATATCTTTTTTGATAGGAGAATTATTTATGAAAGTTCTGTTAACAGCAACTGTGCAAAGTCATATTTGCCAGTTCCATAAACCTCTTGTTGAGGTGCTTCATAGACATGGATATGAGATTCATGTGGCAGCTAGAGATAATTTAGCTGAAAAAAACGGATTGAAGTTAGATTTTGTTGATAAAGTATATAATGTGCCATTTGCACGTTCTCCAAAGAGTAAAGATAATTTACGCGCATATAAAGAATTAAAAGGAATTATTGAGAAAGAACATTATGAAATTATACATTGTAATACTCCAATGGGAGGGATTGTAACAAGGCTTGCCGCAAAAAAGGCGAGAATAAAAGGAACTAAGGTGTATTATACTGCCCATGGATTTCATTTTTATAAAGGTGCGCCAAAGAAGAATTGGATTGTGTTTTATCCAATAGAAAGGTTTTTTTCAAGAATTACAGATAAAGTAATTACAATCACACAAGAGGACTATAAATTGGCAAGTCAGAAGTTTCATTGTGAAGTGGAACATATTCATGGTGTTGGGGTAGATGGAAAAAGATATCATTCTGTTTCAAATGAAGAAAAAGGTGAGCTGAAAAAGAAGCTTGGATTTTTAGAAGAAGAAAAGATTATACTTTGTGTAGGAGAACTACTGCCAAATAAAAATCAAAAAATGATTATTTATGCAATGAAAGATCTTGTAAGTCAGTATCCAAATATAAAACTATTACTTGCGGGAAATGGTCCTGAAAGAGAAAATTTGGAAATGTTAATTTTAGATAATGATTTAGAAAAAAGGGTTACTATGTTAGGATATGTGACAAATTTGCAGGAGTATCAACAAATAGCAGATGTGTCTGTCACATGTAGTAAGAGAGAAGGATTACCATTAAATGTTGTTGAGGCGATGTTATCAGGAACGCCGGTGGTGGCAACTAAAAACAGAGGACATAGAGAGTTAATCTGTGATGGGAAAAATGGATTTTTAATTGAAGTGGACGATTATCATTCGTTGAGTAAAAGGATATTAACATTGTTAGCAGATAATAAAGTGTATGAAAGAATTCAAACCAGTGCCCAAAATTATGCACAGTCATATACGTTTGATAATGTAAAAAGAGAACTTACGAAAGTGTATGGATTGAAAGATGAGTAAAAAAGTAAGCGTTATAATGGGGATTTATAATTGTGCTAATACGTTAGAGGAAGCTTTGGATTGTATTTTGAATCAAAGTTATACGAATTGGGAAGTTGTTATGTGTGATGACTGCTCATCAGATAATACGGCAGAGATAGCAGAACAATATGTAAAAAAATATCCGGGTAAGTTTATTTTATTAAAAAATCAAGAAAACCATGGATTAAATTATACACTTAATAAGTGTTTAAAAATTGCAACAGGAGAATATATTGCACGCATGGATGGAGATGATTTGTGTGCAAAAGAACGTTTTGAAAAAGAAATAAATGTATTGGAACAGAATACAGAGATTGCAATTGTCAGTACAGATATGCACTTTTTTGACGAGAATGGCATTTGGGGAAAAACATATACCGAAGTATTCCCTACAAAGAAGAGCTTTTTGAAGGGGACACCATTTTGTCATGCGGCATGTATGGTAAGGAAGAAAGCTTACATAGATGTTGAAGGATATAGCGTGAGTGAGCGGTTGTTGCGAGTAGAAGATTATCATCTCTGGATAAAAATGTATGCGAAAGGATATAGAGGAATGAATATACAGGAACCTCTATATTCTATGAGAGATGACAGAGAGGCACAAGGCCGAAGAAAATTTAAGTATAGATTGAATGAGGCATATGTAAAAGGATATGCAATCAAAGCGTTAAATTTGCAGAAATGGAATTATATTTGGTGTTTTAGACCAATTATAATAGGATTGTTACCAGAGAATTTATATCGAATTCTCCATAGAAATAAGTAACGTAGAGGGATATTAGATTATGTTTGGTGGATATATTTTTATATGGCTGATATTTGCAGGAATAGTACTGAAGCAAACAAAACTTTTTAATATTGAATATATAAATGGTATGAAGGTAAAACGTTGGAACTGGATAAGTGCAACTATTTTATTTTTTCCAATATTTTGGTTAGCTTGTATGGGACCGGCGATTAATGATATTCCGGAATATCTTCGTGCATATAAAATTATTCCGTTGACAGTATCTGATTTGGCAATTTATCTTTCAACCATGGATTCGGGTCAGGGGTTTGCAATTATAGAGTGG
The DNA here is from genome assembly GCF_003287895.1 of Blautia argi. Classification (NCBI taxonomy): domain Bacteria; kingdom Bacillati; phylum Bacillota; class Clostridia; order Lachnospirales; family Lachnospiraceae; genus Blautia; species Blautia argi. Next base: position 169,865 of record NZ_CP030280.1, read on the forward strand.
CTGATTAAGCTGGTGTTCGGGAATAATCTTACAGCATTTCGAGTAATTATAGCCATAATTCATAGCGTTCCGGTTATTTTGATTTTTAAAAAGTATTCCGAGAGTTATTGGGTTACAATGTATTTGTTTGTAGCTTCGGCAACACATATTGGTTGGATGATGAATGGTCTTAGACAGTTTATCGCCGTAGTAATGATTTTAGCTGTCCTTCCATTAATGATAAAAAAGAAACATATCCCAGTTCTTATTGTTGTTTTATTGGCATCAACAATACATATTTCCGCTTTATTTATGATTCCGATAGTTTTTATTGTACAAGGAAGTGCAGGAAACAAAAAAACAATGGGATTTATTGCTTTGGCCATAGTTGTTATGTTCATTCTAAGTAAAAATCCGGCATTGGCAGATATGTTTTTAGAAGGAACCGAATATGAAGGCGCTTTGACTGAAATGCAGAGAATGGGTGATGATGGGGTAAATCCAATTCGAGTTTTGGTAAGTGTAGTCCCGGTATTTTTGGCATTTCTACAAAGAAAGCGTATTGAAAGAGAAGAAAACCGGGTAATACATATTTGTGTAAACATGTCGGTTATTACTGTAGGTTTAAACCTTGTAGCAATGGTTACAAGTGGAATTTTGATGGGAAGAATGGCAATATATACAAGTTTGTATAGTTTCATTATTATGCCGTATTTGATAAGAAATGCATTTACAAAAGATTCGCAAAAGTTAGTTAACATATTAATGATAGTGCTTTATTTTATTTATTATTGTTTTGAGATGGGTGTATTGTAAGGAGAGAAAATGATTACCAAGATGATTCATTATTGTTGGTTTGGAGAAAAAGAAAAACCACAGATAGTAGAAAAGTGTATAAATAGCTGGAAAAAATTTTTTCCTGACTTTGAGATTATGGAGTGGAATGAAAAAAATTTCGATATTCATTATAATAAATATGTGGAAGAAGCATATAAAAGTGGGAAGTTCGCATTTGTTAGCGATGTTGCCAGATTCTATGCATTGGAAAAATTTGGTGGTATCTATTTTGACACAGATGTAGAAGTGGTAAAAGATTTTGGTGAATTATTAAATGATGAAGCATTTGCGGGATTTGAAACAGACGAATACGTTGCACCGGGTTTAGTACTTTGGGTAAAAGATAAACATAATGAGTTCATGCAGAAGATGTTGAAATATTATGAAGATTTATCATTTATAAACGAAGATGGCACATACAATACGACAACGATATGTATTTATTTCACAGAACTTCTAAAACAGTACGGACTTGTAGGAAATGGAGAGAAGCAGAAGTGCGGAACATTTACCATATATCCGAAAGAGTATTTTTGTCCTTTTAATGACCAAACGGGAGTTTTGAAGAAGACAGAAAATACATATGCAATTCATTGGTATTCAAAAACATGGATGGAATCGAAACAGAAAATTAGAAATAAGATTACAAGGATTCTGCATAGATTTTTTGGGACAGATTGCTTTAGGAGATTTAGATAATGAAAACACTATTGATTTTATCGCATACAATGGAGTTGGGTGGAGCTGAGAGGAGTTTGTTAGGATTGCTCAATGCAATTGATCCAAAAGAATATTCCATTGATTTATTTTTAATGCGACATGAAGGCAGTTTATTAGAGGATATTCCTAAGCATATAAATTTATTACCGGAAATACCGGCTTATACAGTTCTGGCAAGACCATTTAAGGATGTAATTAGAGAAAAACATTTTGTTTTAGCCGCAGCACGTCTTGTAGGAAAAATAAAAGCAGAACAATATGAAAAGCAAAAAAATATTGTAGATGGTGGTGTGGCATTAGAATATAGCCATAAATATACAAGCCCCTTTATGCCTAAAATTCAAGAACAAAAAAAATACGATATGGCAATTAGCTTTTTGACACCACACTATTTTGTGGATAGAAAAGTAAAAGCAAAAAAGAAGATAGCCTGGATTCACACAGATTATTCAAAAGTTCAGATTGATGCAAAGTCAGAATTAAAAATGTGGTCAGCTTATGATTGTATAGTATCCATTTCAGAAGCCGCAGCAAAAAGTTTTACAACAATTTTTCCAAGTTTGAGAGAAAAGGTATTAGTGATAGAAAATATATTACCGATACAATTGATAAAAAAACAAATGAATGAGTTTGATGCTTTATCAGAAATGTCCGGGCAGGGGATAAAACTGCTGTCCATAGGAAGATACTGTAATGCAAAAAACTTTGATAATGTTCCAAATATTTGTTCGCATATTTTACAATTAGGAATTGATGTAACATGGTATATTATAGGGTTTGGCGGTGATGAAACGCTTATTAGAGCAAAAATTAAAGAAGAACATATGGAAAAGAATGTCATTCTTTTAGGCAAGAAAGAAAATCCATATCCTTATATGAAAGCTTGTGATGTGTATGTGCAACCAAGTCGATATGAAGGAAAAAGTGTGGCAGTTAGAGAGGCACAGTTATTAGGTAAACCAGTGGTTATTACGAATTATGCAACGGCGGATAGTCAGTTAGAAGATGGCGTGGACGGTATGATTGTGCCGTTGGAAAATGAGAAGTGTGCGTGTGCGATTGCCGAATTGTTAAAGGACAAATCAAAAATGGAGCAGCTGTCGCAGGCATGTGCCATAAGAGATTATTCAAATTATAAGGAAATAAAAAAGGTGTATGATTTGTTTGAATAAAAGAGGGAAAAAATGTTGAAATTAAGTGTCATAGTTCCGGTTTATAAGGTGGAAAAATATCTTAGAAGATGTATAGACAGCATATTGGAACAAAATTATAGAGATATTGAATTGATACTTGTAGACGACGGTTCACCGGATTGGTGCCCGGAGATGTGTGATCAGTATCAAAAAAAAGATAAAAGAGTAAGAGTAATTCATCAGAAAAATTCAGGAGTAGCAGTTGCAAGAAATGCCGGAATGAGAATGGCTACAGGAGATTATATTACTTTTGTAGATAGTGATGATTATATTGATAGAGAAATGTATGTATCTATGTTTGAAATTATTGAACAATATCAGTGTGATGTTGTGATGTGTGATTGCGTAAAAGAATTTGGAACACACAAAGAATTATATACACATGATATTCGGAGTGGATATTATAATGAAAAACAGTTAAAAGAAGAATACTATCCTCACTTATTAATGATGGAAAATGTAGAATATCCTGCAACGATTTCAAATTGGTTATGTGTATTTAAAAATAAGAGGGGTGGAAAAGATTTTGCCATTGAATATGAACCGGGAATCCGCTATTCGGAGGACTTATTATTTGGAGCTCGATTGTTAAGACAGGCGGACTCGTTCTATTATATGAAAGGACAAGCATATTATCATTATTGTATGAACCCGGAATCTGTTACACATAAGTTTGTTCCAGATAAGTGGCAAGATTACCAGAAACTACATAGAAAAATAGAAGAATATTTTGAGAATGATAAGACATTTGATTTTCAACATCAAATAGATTTATGCTTATTGTTCTTTTTGTATAATGCTGTAGGTGATATTTGGAGAGAACAAAGCCTAAATACACATGAAAAACGAAGAATGGTTTTAAATATCTTAAAAGACAACAAAGTGAAGAAAATGTTTAGGAGAATAAATATATTTAAGCTACCGATTTCAAATAAATTAAAAGTGATAACATTACTTTATAAATATCAGTTTGTTTGGCTTTTTACTTAAAAAGTAATTGAAATTCAAATAATAGAAAGATTATAAGATGAAGAAAATAACAGTTATAATGCCTGTGTTCAACAAAGAAAAGTACGTAGAAGTGTCAATAAAATCAATTTTAAATCAAAGTTTACGTGAATTTGAGTTTATCATTATAGATGATGGCTCAGTAGACAAATCAGGGACTATTTGTGATAAATTTGCAGAAAAAGATAATCGAATTAAAGTGATTCATATTAAGAATAGTGGAGTATCAAATGCAAGAAATATAGGGCTTGATATGGCAGAAGGTCAATATATTACATTTATAGATGCGGATGATAAAATCGATATAGAGTATTTGAGAAACTTATATGATTGTATTAGAACATCAAAGGCCGACATAGTAATTAGTGGGTATAAGAAAATATGGGAAGAATCGGATAGAATAGAGCCTGGAAAGATGAATGTACATGGCTTGGTAAATATGGTGGATATATTACCACGTTTTGCGGAATGGCAAAAGGAATCAGGTATTTTCGGTTATTGTTGGGCAAAGATATTTCCCAGAGAATTATGTAAAGATATTTATTTTGATACTTCACTTCGGCTGGCTGAAGATTTTGATTTTTATTTAAAACTCTATAGAAAAATAAAAACAATTTATTTTGATGATGCTCAGAATTACTTATATCTGCAGGAGGCTGAAAATTCATCTGTGGCAAAAAATGACTATGATATAGACTATATGGCTCAGTTGAAAATTAATTTGAGATATAAAGAATTTTTGGAGTATAAAAATGTGTTTTGTGATAGCAATAAAAGGATATTGACTGAAATAATCAGTAATTATTTTTATTTTTCCTTGTTTTATTGTGATATGTCACAGTTTAAAAATGTTTTTCAAAAATTATATAGCATATATAAAGAGATAAAAATAGAATTTGTAACGGAAAACATATTCTCTAAATGGTTATTATTTTTATTAAAAAATAATAGAGAAAGAGAAATAAGATATTCGATTAAGTTTTATAGAGCTATAAAAAAATGCATTAGAATATAATGGTAATTATAGTACCTGTATAAAAGGTTGAAAGGATTTTAATAAAGGATATATGGAAAGAGAAACAGTATATAATCCTAGCATTTCTGTTATTATTCCTGTATATAATACAGGAATTTTAGTATATAGAATGATAAAGTGTTTAGAGCAACAAACATTTCAGAATTTTGAAGTGATTCTTGTTAATGATGGAAGTACAGATGATTCACAAAATATATGTGAAAAAATAGTCAGAAATAAACCTAATTATTTTTTGTTTGCTCAAAACAATCAAGGGGCATTTGCAGCCAGAAATTTAGGACTGGAGAAGTCAAAAGGTCAATATATTGCTTTTTTGGATGCGGACGATGTGATTGATAAAAATTATTTAGAGGTTTTATTCAAATACTGCAGGCATGCAGAAATTGCAGTTTGTGATATTGCGGTGTATAGAAAGAATATGGAAACTTTCCGATTTACGAGTAGTGACTCAAGGATAACACAAAGCCAGGCATTGAATAAATTACTTATTAGACAGGAAATAAATTCAGGTCCTTGTGGCAAATTATTTCAACGTAAAATTATCCAGGATATAAAATTTCCTCCATTAAGAGTATATGAAGATATTTTGTTTGTAATGGAGGCTTTTTGTAAAAGTAAACAGATAGCAATAACGAATGAAACAACATATTATTATATTCAGGAAGATACAGGTACAATGGGAAATAATCGGAAATCACCATCACTGGATATTGTTACAGCTACAGCAGAGATAATGAAGTTTATTACCAGTAGAAGTGATTTAGAAGCTAAATGCTTTTATATAACAATTTCTCATTTGTTTCAGTATGCATTACCGCTAACAATTAGCAATCAGTATAAAGAATGTGAGTTTACATGGAAAACAAGAAAAACTTTACATAAAATATATGAAACAAATTTTAAAATGCAGTGCAATACCGTGGAAGGAGAAAGTATTATTTTATTTATATGCACATAATTGGGTTTATACAGATGGAAGAATAAAAAAGATAAAAGGGAGATGAAAGATCGTGAATAGAATATATATGTATGCCCATGGTGGAAGTGGAAATCATGGATGTGAAGCAATTGTACGCTCTACTTTGAAAATATTAGAAAATTTGGATGCGGAGAAAGAGTTATTTTCTACCCGACCAGAAGAAGATAAAAAATATGGGATTCATAATCTATGTACTGTTATAGCAGAAAAAGAATCCTATTCAAAAAAAAGTCTGGCATTTGCTAAAGCCTATATGAGTTTGAAATTAAAAAATGATTATATGCCAATGGACAAATTAGATTATAGAAAAGCAATTTCAAAGGTACAAAAAGGTAATATTGCTTTGTCTATTGGAGGTGATAATTATTGTTATGCAGATAATAAGCGGTATACAATGCTTCAGGATTTGTTTTTGGAACGAGGGGCAAAAACTGTACTATGGGGTTGTTCTGTGGAGCCTGATTTGGTCAGAAAACCGGAAATTGCCAATGATTTAAAGCGTTATTCGTTGATTACAGCGAGAGAAACTATTTCTTATAATGCTTTAAAGTGTGTAAATCCAAATACCATTTTAGTTTCAGATCCGGCATTTATGTTAGATAGAAAAGAGGTTATTTTACCTAAAGAATTAGAAAATAAAGAATTTGTAGGAATTAATCTAAGTCCTATGATCGTAGAGAATGAATCGAATAATGGTATAACGGTTAAAAATTATGAAAAATTAATAGAATATATTTTGGAACATACCAATTTAAGCATTATGTTAGTACCTCATGTAATTTGGGAGTTTAATGATGACAGAATTCCTCTGAAAAAACTTTATGAGAGATATAAAGAGTCAAAACGTATAGTTTTATTGGAAGACATGTCCTGCGAAAGAATAAAAGGTTATATTGCAAAGTGCAGATTTTTTATAGGAGCCAGAACTCATTCTACAATAGCTGCTTATTCTAGTTGTGTTCCGACATTGGTAGTCGGATATTCGGTGAAAGCGATTGGGATAGCTAGGGATTTGTTTGGAACAGAAGAAAATTATGTTATTCCGGTTCAAAATTTGCAAGGAGAAGAGGAAGTTTTGAATCATTTTAAATGGCTTTGTGATAAAGAAAAAGAAATTAGAGAAAATTTAAGAAAGACAATGGAAAACTATAAAATGAGAGCTCTTCGTGCGTATGATGCAGTGAAAGGTCTTTAATGGGTAAAAGATATGACGTCAAGAAGTAAGTTTATAGCAAAAAATATTACATTTGGATACATATCCAATATTGTTGCATTAATTCTTAATTTTGTTTCCAGAACAGTTTTTATTTATACATTAGGGGATTCTTATTTAGGAATCAGTGGACTTTTCGGCAATGTCCTTGGAATTTTGTCATTTGCAGAATTAGGCATTGGAACAGCGATGAATTATGAATTGTATAAGCCCGTTGCAAACCATGATATTGAAAAAATAAAATCTTTAATGAATTTTTATAAGATTGCTTATCGAGTTATAGCAACAGTTGTGGCAATAGTTGGGTTAGCAATTTGTCCTTTTTTAAAGTATATTATTCATGATAGCAACGGCGTTTTAAGAGGAAATGAAATTTATGTATATTACTTAATTTATTTGTTTAATACAGTCATTAGCTATTTTGTTACATACAAATTTAGTCTGGTAAATGCAGAACAAAAAAGTTATATATTTACAATAATAAATTCAATTACTAATTTTTTAACAGTAACTTTTCAGATTGTTGTTTTATTACTTTTTAAAAATTTCCTTGTATATTTGTTAACGGCTTCTATTATAGGAGTTCTTCAAAAGATAGGTATTAGCCTTTATTTGCGTAAGTTATACCCATATCTTTTGGAAAAACCAGTTCAGAAATTAAGAAAAGAGGAATTATCTCCGATCAAAAAGAATGTAAAGGCATTGATTATTCATAAGATAGGAGAAATCAGTGTGTATCAAACAGATAATATTATTATTTCAATGTTTGAAGGAATTAAAACGGTAGGATTAGTTTCAAACTATACATTGCTTATTTCTTCTGTAAAAGGATTTGTTGATATTATTTTTAATTCAGCTATTCCTAGTTTTGGAAATCTGATGGCGAATAGTGATGATGAAAGAAAATACGAACTTTTTCGTTGTTATAAGTTTTTGGGATTTTGGGTATATGGATTTTGCAGTATTGCGTTTGCAATTTTGGCATCTCCTTTCATCACTCTTTGGGTTGGGGAAAGTAGAACGATTAGTTATGGAACTGTGTTGCTTTTGATAGCTGATTTTTATTTAGTCGGACAGAGAATATGTATGAATAATGTAAAAGTTGCAGGAGGTGTTTTCTGGCAGGACAGATATGTGGCATTTTTACAGGCAATTGTTAATGTAGTAATATCAATAGTTATGATTAAAAAAATTGGACTGCCAGGTGTATATGTGGGAACCATTGTACAAGGACTTATCAGTACTATTATAAAACCAATCATTGTTTATCGGGATTTATTTAAAGTAAAACCAAGTTTATATTTTAGACAAGGATTGGGAAACCTGTTAGTGACAATATTGGCAGGAGCGATTACTTATATTATTTCCAATACATGGTTAGCAGAAAGTACCATTTTAAATTTTATGATTCGAATGATTGTTGTTATTGTGATTCCTAATCTGACATTTATGCTTGTGTATTCAAGAACGAAAGAGTTTGCATATTTGAAAGGTACAATAACGAGAGTAATAAAAAGGAAGGTATAAATTTGAAAACAGGAAAACCATTAGTGAGTATTATTACTCCATGTTATAATGGAGAAAAGGTAATGCATCGTTTGCTGGATAGTATTTTATCACAGACATATAATAATATAGAGTTTATTTTAGTAAATGATGGTTCAACAGACCGTTCAGAGGAAATATGGTTTGAATACGAAAAGAAATTTAAAAGAAATGGAATAAAAACTATTTATATTTATCAGAGCAATCAAGGACTGGGAGCGGCAATTAATGCAGGACTGAAAGTTTTTACCGGAGATTATTTGTGCTGGCCAGATATTGATGATTATTTTGAGGATACTTCAGTAGAAAAAAGAGTAAATTTTTTAGAAGCCCATAAGGAATATGGAAGTGTCAGTAGCGATGCAAATAAATATATAGAAGACAATTTGTCAGAACCAGTGGGAACAATGGCAAGTTGGATGAAATATAAAGAGGATGAGTGGCAATTTGAATGGATGTTAAAAGGGCAGTCTTTATTCTGTTCTGGCTGCCATATGCTTCGAACAACCAGTTTTTTAGATGTGAATCCGGATAGATATATCTATCCGGCGAGAAGGGGACAAAACAACCAAATGTTGCTTCCGATTTATTATAAATATAAACATGGATTTATAGATGAGCCGCTTTATAATTATATTATATATGAGAAATCAATGTCTACGCCTGATACCACTCGAGAATCAATGTTGGACAGAATTAATGAATATATAGAAATGTTGATGTGGACATTTAAACAAATTCCAATGGATGATAAAACAAAGAAGTTTTGTTTTGAGCATTTAAAAAAATTGCAGTGGGAAGACACATCTAAAATTTATGTTAAATATGGGAACCCAATTAAGTTTATTAAATTATATTTTGAATTGAAAATATATAGAACAGATATGAAAAGGGAATTTAAAAACATAGTAGTATCAATAAAGCAAAAGTGGAGAAATAGAAAAATATGCTGAATAAAGACATAGTAAGCTTGATAATTCCCTGCTATAATGGGGAACAGTTTGTGGAAAGATGTATGAGAAATATTCTGGAGCAGGATTATGTAAATAATATAGAGATGATTTTGATAAATGATGGTTCTACTGATAAGACAGAAGAAATTATTTTCCAAATGAAAGATATCCTAGATCAAAAATTATGGAAATTTTGTTACATCTATCAGAAAAATCAAGGAGTAGGAGCAGCAATGAATGCTGCATTAAAAAAGGTTACAGGGGAGTTTTTGACCTCATTAGATATAGATGATTTAATGATGCCAAATTCTATTTCGGAAAGGGTTAAATGGTTAAAAAGGAATCCTTCGTATGCATTGGTGAGAACTAATGGATATTTTTTATTTCCCGACAAAGTGAAAAAACTTTTTTATCCTGAAGATTATCAAGCTTCACCAGATATATTTCAGGATATTCTAAATGGGAAAATTTATAATTGGGCAGGAACATATATGATCCGCACGGAAAAATGGCTGGAAAGATGTCCTTCAAGGGAAATTTACCCATCTAAATATGGTCAGAATTTGCAATTACTTTTGCCGGCAGCGTATGGTAATAGAGGAGGGTACATACGTTTTCCACTGATGATGTATTATATACACGGAGAATCCATGACACATCAAAAAGATGAATACGGAGAAAAAAGATTGAATAATACATATGGTTTCCAGGATATTTATATGCATGTTATCAAAGAGATATGCAAAGAAAATCAAAAATTAAGTATGTATGAAAAGATGATAATAGCCACATTTTCTAGGCGGAGAATAGAATTAGCGATTGAATTGAACGATAAAAATTTGTGTAAGCGAGCATATAAAGAATTGCAGGATACAAAACTGCAAACAGAACAGGATAGAATTAGAATGTATATGTTTGTATCACCGATAAAAGGGATTTTTTTAAGAATAATACGGAAGCTTAGAGAAAAACAACAAGAAATGTTTTAGAAGAGGGAATGAAAATGAAAGAACCTATTATGAAAGTGAAACGTAATTACGGAATAGATATGCTCCGTTTAATAGCAATGTTTTTTGTTGTAATACTCCATGTATTAGGGCATGGTGGAGCAATGAAAAATGCAACGGGATATAACTATAATGTAAGTAGCCTTTTGTTAATAGTGGCATATTGTGCAGTAAATTGTTATGCCATTATCAGTGGATATGTTGGTTATAAAGAAGAAGGCAATTATCATTACACAAAATATTTGAAATTTTGGATTCCCGTTTTTTTCTATAGCGTGGGAATCACAATTATTTTTTATGTTATAAATTCCGGAAGTGTTGGTATTAAAGAGATTATATGGGCTTTTTTTCCTGTTACTACATATGAATATTGGTATGTGAATGCATATACGGCTTTATTTTTCTTAATACCGTGGATCAATAGATTAATACAAAATATTACTGAAAAAGAATTAAATAGATTGATATTTGTGCTGTTTATGGTTTTTTCTGTGTATCTGACATTTTCTACTTGGTTTGCAGATACATTTACACTCGGGGGGGGATATGATTTTGCCTGGCTTATAATCTTATATATTGTAGGTGCATGGATAAAGAAAAATAGAATTAATGAAAAATGGCGTGTATCATCTTGGGGTATTATGATTACTATTTGTATAGCAGTAACATGGCTGTGGGAAACATTTGCTCCGGTTGCTAAGCGGCTTTTTGTATCCTATATTAGTGTTACAATTGTTTTAATAGCAGTTGGAATGGTAGCAATATTTTCAAGACTTCAATTAAGTTCAAAAATGATTTCTATAGTACGTTTCTTTTCACCAGCAGCTTTTGGTGTTTACTTAATACATACACAGACTTGGGTATGGAGGGGACTTATATCTGATAGATTTTCTTGGATTGCAAATTATAAGACATATAGGATTCCTTTTATTGTAGTAGGATGTGCAGGCGGAATTTTTATAATATGCCTTTTAATTGAAAAATTAAGACTTGTCTTGTTTGAAATTCTAAAAATCAATCGATTGATACAAATTTTGGAGAGAAGGTTGGATTCAGTATTGAATAAATGCTTTAATAAAATTGGTGGATAAAGAATGAAATAGTCGGAAGAAATTATTTTATCTAAAAAGTTGAGAAAAAATTATCAGTTACAAATAGAGAACTGGAGGGAGGTTTATATGAAGCCGATTTTAACCATACATACAGCAACATACAATCGTGCATATATTTTAGAGAAAGCATACCGTTCTTTACAAAAGCAGACGGTAATGAATTTTGAATGGTTAATTACAGACGATGGTTCTACTGATGGGACAGAAATATTAGTGGAAGGTTGGATAAAAGAAAACAATCCATTTCATATCAGATACATTAAATTAAAACATGAGGGGCTGATTAGAGCTGTAAATCATGCAATTTCTATTGCAAATGGTAAATATTATTTTCGACTAGATTCGGACGATTGCTTACGTTTTGATGCAGTTGAGAAAATAGTTCAAAGGATAAATGAAATTGATGATAAAGAAGATTTTGTGGCAGTAGGGTTTGTTCGTGTCACAGAAGATGGGCAACCATTGAAAAAGGTATGGCCGAAAGTGAACGAAAAAGGATTTGTAGATTGCACTAATTTAGAACGGAAAAAGTATGATTTAGATGCAGATATGTGTGAAGCATATAAGACAGAAATTATGCAAAAGTATAAGTTTCCAGTATGGGAAGGTGAAATGTTTGCACCAGAGCAACTACAATCTGATAAATTAGCGATGTTGGGATACAAGATTCGCTGGTACAATGAAGGCATCTATATTTGTGAATATCAGGAAGAAGGGCTTACAAAAGGAAATTGGAATCTATTAAGAAAAAATAAGATGGGATATGCCATGTTGAGTAATATGCAGGTGTTAACTAATCAATGTTTTAAAGAGAAATTTAAAGCAGCAGGACAGCATATAGCTTTATCAATTGTGGCGGGATACCCATCCTATATTTTAAAGAGTAATAAAAGATGGCTTACTTTGTTAGCATTGCCTTACGGGATATTATTGAGTTTTAGACGGAGAGAGCAGTTTAAGTGGGATGACCCTGTAAACAAAAGAAACTTATCATAGATGATAAGTTTAGCTTTAAGATTTATGAATTGTATAAAATAATCGAAATAAAGTGAAAAGGTTATAGGACTATGGAAAATAAGAAAAATTCAACTCCTTTGTTATTGACTGGAACGATTGATTCCAGTGTTTATAATAATACAGGAAATATTATTCAAAATGTAGCAGAGAGATTAAATCAATATGAATCACCTATTGAAAAATATATTAGTTCAACACCTTTTGATATAATCGTGTTTATAGAAAATTCTGGATATGCATTTGATGAGTTAAAATATAAAAAGTTAGCTAAAATTTATGGTAAAGAGTTTGAGTTTATACCAGGGAAAATTTGCAAAGATGAAATATTAGCACATGGGAAAAGTTTTGGAGATGCTTATCTTATTGCTGAAGCACTTGAAAAGAGTAGTTTGTTAGCCAATGTGGAATTTTTTTATAAAATATCAGGTAGAATATATTTAAAAAATGCAAAAAGTATTTTAAGAACTAAGAATAAATATAGAAATGAATTTATTATGTATCAAGGAAAGAAATGGTGTTTCACTAATATCTTTAAAGCAAACAAAGAAGATTATTTATCGGTATTAAATGATGTATATTTAGATTGTGATGAAATTTCCGTAAATGACATTGAAATTTCATTTTTTAACAGACTTTGTACATCGGATATTTCAATGGGTTCATTCTATACATATCCGTATTTTGAAGGGAAAATGGGTGCAACTGGAGAGAATTATAGTGGTCGATTAGTAGAAAGGATAATACGTAATATAATGGCCAGACTACATTTTTTTACGAAAGATTCTTTGACTTCAAAATTATTAGCAAAAATAATACATTAGTTTTTCAAAATGAATTCCATTAATAGAAGATTATAAAAAACAGAATAGATATCTAAAAATAAATTTGAGTGTATGGAGAAAATGAAATTAAATAGAAATGAAACAAAACGCTTACAAGGAATCGCAATCCTATTTATGCTGGGACTTCACTTATTCAATAGAAGTGATATTGCTGATTTCTATGATGTAAATTTATACTTAGGGGGGGGGTGCCTCTTTTAACCCACATATCCTACATATTTGATGCCTGTGTTCCTATTTATCTTTTTTGCAGTGGATATGGTCTGTACAGAAGTGAGGAATCAGGCAGCAGCATGAAGAAGAGAGTTCAGAGAATTTTGAAATTGTTGATTCGTTTCTGGATTATCATGATTCTTACCTGTTGCGTAGGATATGCTCTTGGAATGAAGGAGAGATTTCCGGGAAGCCTTTTGAATTTTATTTTGAATGTATGTCTGATTAAAAACAGCTATGTGGGAGCATTCTGGTTTGTACAGACCTATACTATATTGGCGTTGTTATCCGGGGGTATCTTTAAATGGATTAGAAAGTATTCCTATTGGATTATCTTGCCAATTTCCTTTGTACTTTATATTAGCGCATTTGGAATGGAATATTTAGTTTTGGGACGAATTGACATGGAAGTATTAGGACTTCTGTTAAATGCCCTGATGCTTTTCTTACGTTCACAGTTTTCCTTTGTGGTGGGAATGATTTTGGCAAAAGAAGATATACTGGAACATTGTAAATTCTTATCAAAAATCAGAAAGAATCCGATATTGCCGTGGCTATTTTTGATACTTATAATTATAGTGAGAGCAAATTTACGCCATATGATATTTGCACCGTTTTCTGCATTTGCGTTAATTGTGTTGTTTGGAACGTATCATTGGGGAAAAGCCGGAGAAAAAACACTGTTGTTCTTTGGTAAACATTCCACCAACATGTGGCTGACACACATGCAGTTTTATATGATATTTACGCCCACTTTAGTATTTGCCTCAAGAAATGTGTTTGTGATTATGTTGACTCTTGTGGGGCTGTCATTGGCAGCGTCTTATGTGGTAGACTGGATTTATACTATACTGCAAAAGAAAATACCAATCTGATTTTAGGTGTTAAAACAAATTAAGAGGGAGAATTACGCATGAATGAGTTATGGGCGAATTTTTTGGGATATTTATCGCTATATAGAAGTTATATTATTCCGGTTTTCGTATTGGGAATTTTCCTCACAGCCATAGTTTGGGTTTTGATGAAAAAACGCAGTACAAAGTATACAGAAAATCCTTTCAGAACTTTATTTTGCAGCTGTGTTCTTTCTCTTTCTGTTGCAGTAATTATAATTATGACACTTTATGGGCGGACTCAGGGAACAGAGTTCGCCTTTCGCCTTCGCTTGTTTGGTTCGTATATAGAAGCCTTTGGCAATAAGAACATAGAGATTCTGCTTCAAATTATTATGAATATCGTGATGTTTGTTCCTGTTGGTCTTTTTTTGCCCTGTTGCTTTCAGAAGTTTGAGAAAAATCGTTTTGTACTTTTGGGGGCGTTAATTTTATCAGGAACTATTGAACTAATCCAGGGCATAACAAAAATAGGAATGTTTGAGTTTGATGATATTCTGGGAAATGTACTGGGGGCAGAGATTGGATTTGGGATTTATTGGATATTGAGCAGAAGTTTCAGGAAGGTAAAATTGGGAAGAAGAGGAAACTCAAATGAGAAAAATAAAAGTTGAACGAAAATACCGGTATTTTAAAGGGGGATTATATAAGACCGTATGAAATGTTTGCTTCAGAGGTAGACCATGAGAATACACAATTTCTCAGATTTTGATGTCCGGTCTTATCATATCTGGAACATGCAAAAACAGAGGAAATTTTACGGATTTCAAAAAAATCAAAAAAAATTTAAAAAAGGGCTTGCATTTTGTGAAAGAATCGTATATAATACATTTTGTTGTGAGGCACAACACAAAACAATGGGCTATCGCCAAACGGTAAGGCAACGGACTCTGACTCCGTCATTTCAAGGTTCGAATCCTTGTAGCCCAGCTTTAAATATCTCAGACAGAATGTCTGGGATATTTTTTATTTCATAGGAAAATACGTCCTATGAAATAAAACGTTCCACGGGGATTGCACTGCGGCGGAATGGAAATATGTCGCTGATGCAACACGCCGCAGGCGGAGAATCTCGCTTGAAAGATTCTTTTTATACAGAAAAATTGCTTTTTCTTTTAAATTAAAGGAGAATGAGAAAATGAAATATTCTTTTGACAGCAGAGTCCGTTACAGCGAAATCGGGGAGGACAGACACCTGACGCTGAATGGCATTATTAATTACTTTCAGGACTGCAGTACCTTTCATTCCGAATCCCTGGGTGTGGGTATGGACTTTCTGAGCAAAAAAAAACAGGCATGGGTACTGTCTGCCTGGCAGATTGTGGTTGAACGATACCCGGAACTGTGCGAAAATATAAAGGTATCAACCTGGGCTTATGATTTTAAACATTTTCTGGGCAGCCGAAATTTTACCATGGAAGATGCTGAGGAGAATTTGCTTGCCTATGCCAATACATACTGGACTTTGCTGGATATGGAGAGCGGTCGTCCGGTTTCTATTGATGAAAGGCAGATTCAGGCGTACGGGAAAGAAGAAAGACTGAATATGGAGTATGCGCCGAGAAAAATCAAAAAGCCGGATACCTGTAAGGAATATCCATCCTTTACAGTAAGACCGCATCATCTGGATACCAATCACCATGTAAATAACGGACAGTATATTCTCATGGCACAGGAATATCTTCCACGGGATTTTAAGGTAAGGCAGATGCGGGCAGAATATAAAAATCAGGCTAAGCTGGGAGATCAGATGATTCCCAGAATGCATGAGGAGCAGGGGATTTATACGGTTGTACTGGATAGCCCTGCAGGGGATACTTATGCAATCGTTGAGTTAAAATAGAGGAGAAAAGTATGATAAAATTAGGAGTAAAGCAGGAACTGACAGTTGTAAAAATCGTGGATTTCGGTGTGTATCTGGGAGAGAGCCAGCAGGCAGAGGATAAGGATACAGTACTTTTGCCGGGAAAACAGGTACCGGAGGGCATCAAAAAGGGAGAAAAGCTTTCCGTATTTATTTACCGGGATTCTTCTGACCGTCTGATTGCCACAGTAAGAGTACCCAAAATTGCTCTGGGACAGATTGGAGTTTTAAAGGTAGCACAGACCAGCCGCATCGGTGCGTTTCTGGACTGGGGTCTGGAGAAAGATTTGTTTCTTCCCTATAAAGAACAGACGAAAAAGCTGCATGAGGGAGAAGAGGTGCTGGTGGCGCTTTACATTGACAAGAGCAGCCGTCTGTGTGCCACAATGAAGGTATACCATTATCTGCAGACAGATTCTCCTTATGCACAGGGAGATAACGTAACTGGTGTGGTATATGAAATCAGTGATAATTTCGGTGTGTTTGTAGCTGTGGATTACAAATATTCTGCGCTGATTCCAAAGCAGGAGGCACAGGGCAATTATAAGGTAGGCGATGAACTGAGTTGCAGAATCACAGCTGTAAGGGAAGACGGAAAGCTAACGCTCAGCGCAAAGCAAAAGGCGTACATTCAGCTTCATGAAGATGCAGAAAGCGTATACGAAATCATTCAGGAATTTGAAGGAGAGCTGCCCTTTGATGACAAGGCGGCCCCGGAGGTGATTCAAAGAGAGTTCGGACTGAGCAAAAATGCCTTTAAACGCGCAGTGGGACATCTTTTGAAGGAAAAGAAGATAGAGCTGAAAAACGGAAAAATTTATGCGTTGTAGGCTTTTCCAAAAGGAAAGAATATGCTATACTGAGAGCGTATTTGAAAATTGCTGATTTTATGTCCAGAAGGAGGAAAATAAGTGGACTCGATAGATTATTATGACCGGTACGCAGTACCTTATTATGAAGAAACCGTGGATTTTGGCATGGAGGAACAGATTGCCCGTTTTGTTGAGCTTCTGCCGGAAAGTGCTGATGTCCTTGATTTAGGCTGCGGGTCAGGAAGAGATACAGTAAGTCTGGAGGAAGAAGGCTGTGTTGTGACTGCTATGGACGGCTCTGAAAAAATGTGTGAACTGGCCAGTATTCATACAGGAAAAGAGGTTCTTCATCTGAGAGTGGAGGATATGGAATTTGATGATGTGTTTGATGGAATCTGGGCATGTGCCATTTTGGGACATTTTCCGCCCCAGGAGGTAAAACCTGCCATGGAAAAGATTCTGAAAGCATTAAAAGAAGATGGAATTCTGTACTTCTCTGTCCGCAAAGGTGACAGAAACGGCAGATACAACGGAAGGTATTTCTACGATTATGACAGAGAGGCACTCAATGACCTTTTGGATTCTTTTTCTAATATAAAAGTTTTAGATATCTGGAAGACTAGTGATGTAAGGACAGACAAGGATAATCGTTGGTTCAATGTCCTTCTTCGCAAGGAAAAGCAGGATTAATCAAAGGAGAGATACAGTGGAATTTGCTCATTTGCATGTACATACGGAATACAGTCTTTTGGACGGTTCCAATAAGATAAATGAATATGTAGCCAGAGTGAAGGAACTGGGAATGAACAGTGCGGCCATAACAGACCATGGAGTCATGTTTGGCTGCATTGATTTTTATAAGGCAGCAAAAGCCGCAGGCATTAAACCGATTCTGGGCTGTGAGGTGTATGTTGCGCCGGGTTCCCGCTTTGACAGAGAAACCGGTCATTCAGAAGACCGTTATTACCATTTGGTACTTCTGGCAGAGAACAATCAGGGGTATCAGAATCTGATGAAAATTGTTTCAAAAGCATTTATTGATGGATTTTACTACAAGCCCCGTGTGGATTTGGCTCTTTTGGAAGAATATCATGAAGGAATTATTGCGTTAAGCGCATGTCTTGCAGGAGAAGTTGCAAAAAATATTACCAGAGGGCTGTATGGTGAGGCAAAAAAGGCTGCTCTTCGGTATGAGGAGATTTTTGGAAAGGGTAATTTCTTTCTGGAAATGCAGGACCACGGAATTCCTCAGCAGCAGACCGTGAATCAGCAGCTTCTTCGTATGCACCAGGAAACAGGCATTGATTTAGTTGTTACCAATGACGTACATTATACTTATGACACAGACGTGGAGGCACACGATATTCTCCTTTGCGTGCAGACCGGCAAACGGCTTCAGGACGAGGATCGTATGCGGTATGAGGGTGGTCAGTATTATGTAAAATCCCCACAGGAAATGGCAGAGCTGTTTCCTTATATTCCAGAAGCCCTTGCAAATACCCAGAAAATTGCAGACAGGTGTGAGGTAGATATTGAGTTCGGAGTTACAAAGCTGCCGAAATTTGATGTGCCTGCGCCCTATACTTCCTGGGAATATTTAAACAAGCTGTGCTTTGAAGGGCTGGAGGAACGGTATGAGGGAGATTTGGAACCTCTAAAGGAACGTCTGAACTATGAGCTGGGCGTGATTCAGAAAATGGGATATGTGGATTACTTCCTGATTGTCTGGGATTTCATTAAATTTGCCAGAGATCATGACATTATGGTAGGGCCGGGGCGTGGTTCCGCCGCGGGAAGTCTGGTTTCCTATACCCTGGGAATTACCAAGCTGGATCCCATTAAGTATGATTTGCTCTTTGAACGGTTTTTAAATCCGGAGCGTGTATCCATGCCGGATATTGATGTGGATTTCTGTTTTGAAAGACGGCAGGAAGTCATTGATTATGTGGTGCGAAAATACGGCAAGGACCGGGTGGTACAGATTGTAACCTTTGGTACTATGGCGGCAAGAGGTGTAATTCGGGACGTGGGGCGTGTTATGGATTTGCCCTACAGCCAGTGCGACTCTATTGCAAAGATGATACCAAAGGAGCTGAACATTACCATTGACCTGGCGCTGAAAATGAATCCGGAATTAAAAGAGCTGTATGACACAGATGAAACTGTGAGAAAACTCATTGACATGAGTAGGCGTCTGGAGGGATTGCCAAGGCATACTTCCATGCATGCGGCCGGAGTCGTCATCAGTCAGAAATCTGTGGACGAATATGTGCCGCTGTCCAGAGCTTCAGATGGTTCTCTGGTAACTCAGTTTACCATGACAACGCTGGAGGAGCTGGGACTTCTGAAAATGGACTTCCTGGGGCTTCGCACTCTGACGGTGATTCAGAATGCAGTGAAACTGGCAGAGGAAACCAAGGGAATTAAGCTGGATATTGATAAGATTGATTATGATGATAAAAAGGTATACGCCATGTTGGGCGCCGGAAAGACAGATGGTGTATTTCAGGTGGAAAGCAGCGGTATGACCAGTTTCATGAAAGAATTAAAGCCTCAGAATCTGGAGGACGTGATTGCGGGAATTGCTTTGTACCGTCCGGGTCCCATGGACTTTATTCCGCAGTATATTAAAGGAAAGAACAATGCCCAGAGTATTACCTATGACTGCCCGGAATTAGAACCGATTTTGAAAGCTACCTATGGCTGTATTGTGTATCAGGAACAGGTTATGCAGATCGTGCAGACCCTGGGAGGTTATACGCTGGGGCGAAGCGACCTTCTGCGCCGTGCCATGAGTAAAAAGAAGGCTGCGGTTATGGAAAAGGAACGGCAGAGTTTTGTATACGGAAATGAGGAGGAAGGTGTTCCCGGCTGTATCAGAAACGGGATTTCTGAGGAAATTGGAAATAAAATTTACGATGAAATGATAGATTTTGCAAAATACGCTTTTAATAAATCTCATGCAGCCGCTTATGCTGTGGTTTCCTATCAGACAGCATACCTGAAATATTACTTTCCGGTAGAATTTATGGCGGCAATTATGACTTCTGTGATTGATAACCCTACAAAGGTGGCAGAATATATATTGTCCAGCCGTAAAATGAATATTGCAATTCTGCCCCCGGATATTAATAAAGGAAACAGCGAGTTTTCTGTAGATAACGGTGCAATCCGTTATGGGCTTTCTGCCATTAAGGGAGTAGGACGCTCTGTGATTGAGTCCATTGTAAAGGAACGCACAGAACATGGAATCTTCAAAAATCTGCAGGATTTTATTGAGCGCATGGCAGGGAAGGAAGTCAACAAAAAGGTTATTGAGAACTTTATTAAGGCAGGGGCTTTTGATGAGTTACCGGGAAACAGAAGACAGAAGATGATGGTCTATGCACAGATTCTGGACGCAGTGGCACAGGAAAAGAAAAACGTCATGGCAGGCCAGATGAGTCTTTTTGACCTGGTTCCTGAGGAGGAAAAGGCTGCCTATGAAATTCACATGCCGAAGGTAGAGGAATATCCCAAGGAAGCAAAGCTGGCCTTTGAGAAAGAGGTTCTGGGTATTTATGTAAGCGGCCACCCTTTAGAGGCATATGAGGAAAAGTGGAGAAAAAATATTTCCGCAGTGACCGCAGATTTCCAGCCGGACGAAGAAACGGGAAATCCCAGAGTGACAGACGGTGCAAAGGCGATTGTAGGCGGTATGATTACAGCGAAAACCATTAAATATACCAAGACGAATAAGGTTATGGCATTTCTCACTCTGGAGGATCTGGTAGGAACCGTAGAGGTTGTGGTATTTCCACGGGATTATGAAAAGAACGTACAGTTTATGAATGTGGACGACAAGGTATTTATTCAGGGAAGAGTAGCTGCAGAGGATGAGAAGGCCAGCAAGCTTATCTGCGAAAAAATGGTTTCTTTTGATGAGGTGCCAAGAGAGCTTTGGCTGCAGTTTGCAGACAAGGATGCATTTCTTGCCAGGGAGCAGGAGGTGTATGATGTACTTCGGGATTCTGACGGTCAGGATCAGGTAGTTGTGTACATCAAATCTCCAAAAGCGGTAAAACGTCTGGGAAACGCCAGAACTGTGAAAATCAATGAGAATTTATTGAACAGACTGTACGAAAAGTATGGGAAAGACAACGTAAAAGTTGTAGAAAAGAGTATTGAAAAACTGGGGAAAATGCATTAAAATAAGATTCGATTGGATAGATAAACGAAAATAAGAAAACTGCCAGCGAGATGGAGGAGAAAGATGACTGCGAATAAAGAGATAAAGACAATAGGTGTTTTAACAAGTGGTGGAGATGCGCCGGGAATGAATGCCGCAATCCGTGCGGTTGTCAGAAGAGGTTTAAGCCGCGGCATCAAAATGAAGGGAATTTTAAAAGGATACAGCGGTCTGATTAATGAAGAAATTATTGATATGACAGCTGTAGACGTTTCCGATACCATTCAGAAGGGTGGTACTGTTCTCTATACAGCTCGCTGTTCAGAGATGCGTACAGAGGAAGGTCAGAAAAGAGCTGCAGAAGTGTGCAAAAAACACGGCATTGACGGGCTTGTAGTTATCGGCGGTGACGGTTCCTTTGCAGGCGCTCAGAAGCTGGCAAATCTGGGAATCAATGCAGTAGGCGTACCGGGAACCATTGACCTGGATATTGCATGTACAGAATATACCATTGGTTTTGATACTGCTGTTAATACAGCTATGGAAGCCATTGATAAGGTTCGTGATACCTCTACTTCCCATGAGCGTGTAAGTATTATTGAGGTTATGGGAAGAAATGCAGGATACCTTGCTCTGTGGTGCGGTATTGCCAACGGTGCGGAGGATATTCTTCTTCCTGAAAAATACGATTATGACGAACAGAGAATTATCAATAACATTATTGACAATCGTAAAAAAGGCAAAAAACATCATATTATTATTAATGCAGAGGGTATCGGTCATTCTCAGGCTATGGCAAAACGTATTGAAGCTGCCACAGGTATTGAAACAAGAGCAACGATTCTGGGACACATGCAGCGTGGTGGAACTCCTACCTGCAAAGACCGTGTGTATGCTTCCATTATGGGTGCAAAGGCTGTAGATATTCTTCTGGAAGGTAAGACAAAGAGAGTCATCTGCTACAGAGATGGCGAGTACATTGATATGGATATCAATGAAGCTCTGTCTATGAAAAAGAGTATTTCTGAATACCAGTATGAGGTCAGCTACTCTCTTTCTCATAACTACAGCAAAAACAACGATTAAAAATAAGAAGAAAAGTTATAAGGGGCTGGTGCACACCATTTTGTGCGGCAGCCCTTTTCTTTCAGGAAAGGAGGCAATATATGATTACAAGCAGTTCGAATGCACAGATAAAGAGGGTGCAGCAGTTATTGAAAAAGGCAAAAACCAGACGGGAAGAGGGGGTTTTTGTTGTAGAAGGGATTAAAATGTTTAAGGAAGCGCCAATAGAGAGAATCCAGAAGGTGTATCTTTCCCAGAGCTTTGCCCAAAAGGAAGCGTGTACCGCAATTTTGCGGGAAAAGGGGCTTGCAGGAGAACGGGAGCAAAGGGTGGAACTTGTGGAGGATAAGGTATTCAGGGCTTTGTCAGATACGGTTACGCCTCAGGGGGTGTTGTGTCTGATTCAGATGCAGACCTGTACGCTTAAGGGACTTCTGGAAGGGGAGAAAACCCCGCTTCTTATGATACTGGAGGATTTGCAGGACCCGGGAAATCTGGGGACGATTATCCGTACAGGAGAGGGGGCAGGAGTGACCGGGGTGATTTTAAGCAGAACCTCTGTAGATGTGTATAACCCAAAGGTGATTCGTTCCACCATGGGTTCCATATACAGAATGCCGGTACTTTATGTGGATTCTATTATTGAAGAAGTTCTTGGCAAGCTGAAGGAACGGGAAATCAGAACCTATGCGGCTCATTTAAAAGGAAAAAACACCTATGACAGGGAAGATTATGAAGGGGGAACGGCGTTCTTTATCGGAAATGAGGGGAATGGCCTGACAGATGCTCTGACAGGGCAGGCAGATACCCTGATTCGGATTCCCATGGAAGGAAGTGTGGAATCCTTAAATGCAGCCATGGCATCGGGAATTTTGATGTATGAAGCCAGCAGACAGCGCAGAAATAAAAATTGAATATAAAATATAAAAAATGGTGAATGTTTTGACACATTTGCCATTTTTTGTGTCTTCTCCCCCTAAATCCTGTAAAATGTTACAAAAAATACCGGGTTGACAAACAAATGTAATCTTGTTAGAATAAGTCCGTAACAAAACTTAATAAATCTGTAACAAATAAGAAATCACAGACTTATCAGGAGGTTATATTTCAATGAAAGCAAGAGCAAGAAGAATTTTGGCATGTGCAGGTACAGTAGGAGTTATGACAATTATGACAGCAGTACCTGCTATGGCAGATACTATTGACTGGACAGATAAAGCGGCGGCAGATGTGAATACATATGCCAATATCCGCAAAGGAGCTGACATAAATTCCGAAAGGGTAGGCATGCTTCCGGCAGGAGCAGTTGTTTCTGTAGTGGGAGAAGAAAACGGTTGGATTCAGGTGGAATCAGGGGAGATCTCAGGATATATCAGAGAAGATTTGCTGGTATCAGGGGACGAAGCACAGCAGCTTTTTGAAGCTGTATACGGAGATGGGGAGCTGGTAGGCGCACAACCTCTGGAAATACCGGCAGAACAGGCAGCGCCTGTTTCAAATACTTCTATTTCTGTATCTGACGGAGATCTGGCGCTTATGGCGGCTATTATTGAATGTGAGGCCGGGGGAGAGTCTTACGAAGGTAAGGTGGGCGTTGGTGCAGTCATTATGAACCGTATTCGCAGCAGTCAGTTTCCGAATACTTTGTCCGAGGTGATTTATCAGAGTGGGCAGTTTACACCGGCAGCTACAGGGAAGCTGGCATCTGTCTTGAGCCGGGGCGCCAGCCAGGCCTGCTATGATGCAGCCAGAGATGTGTTTGCCGGCGCCAATACCATTGGAGATCGTCTGTTCTTCCATGCAGGAAGCGGCAATGGTCTTACCATAGGTAATCAGACCTTTTATTAAAGGTTAGAGGCTTTTCTTTGCTGTTCCAGACCCTCCAGCATACGGTCATATTCAATAGCAGCAATCTGTGAAACCACAAATTTACCATGGTCATTTAAGAGGCGGTACTTGCGGATAAGTTCAAATTCTTCTTCCGTAAGTCCGGCTCTGTTTTTTTTCAGAGTTTCAATATTAATGAAATCCTGATACAGATAATTTGCATCACAGTCTAAAGCCACGATAATACGGCTGAGCTTTTCCGGGTTCGGATAGGTTCGCTCCAGTTCATATCCGCTGATGGTTTGCTTTGATACGCCGATTTTCTCGGCAAGCTGGGTGCTGGACATTTTCAGTTCCGCACGTCTGTCTTTAATTCTTTTTCCAAATCCCATAATATGTCCTGCTTTCTCGTATTTTCTCCGAGTATAGTATGATATTTGTTGTATGTCAATAAAAACTATTGACAAAAATTGGAAATTCAGATACCATGAGAATCTATTGCATTTATAAAAGGTTTAAAAGCAGGTTTTGGGAGGAGAGAAAGTTGGAAGAACATTACAGGAAGGAAATTATTCTTCTTTTAAATAAAGTGACATCGGACAGAACTTTAAAAATCATTTATCATTTTCTGACAGGGATATTAGACTAAAGAGAACGACCAGTATTCCGCAATTCTTGAGAATCTATTCTGTTTAGAAGTTCACAGATAAATCTATCTGAAGTTTCAAATATTTTACAGAACCAGAGGCAAAAAAGCGTTGTTATTTTCAGAATATTAGGATATAATAAGGTAACAAATCAGTAGAAACTTTACTGGTACAGAGAATTTATAGAGGAGAAGGTGAGAAAATGGCAGGAATACCAATATCTGTTGTGTGGCTGGCAATTCTGGCAGTGCTTCTTGCAATCGAAATTGCAACTTTGGGTCTTACTACCATCTGGTTTGCCGGAGGTGCGCTGATTGCTTTTCTGATTGCCCTTGCCGGAGGCCCTTTGTGGCTGCAGATTACCCTTTTTCTTGCAGTGTCCGTGGTATTGCTGTTGTTTACAAGACCATTGGCGCTTAAGTACATGAATAAAGGGGTGGAAAAGACGAATGTGGACAGTATGCCGGGAAAGAGTGGCATTGTAACCCAGAGCATTGATAATCTGAAGGCTCAGGGCAAGGTGACGGTAAACGGTATGGAGTGGACCGCAAGGTCAAAGGACGGCAGCCAGATTGAGGAGGGAAGAGTCGTCAGAGTGTATGGTGTAGAAGGTGTAAAGCTTATTGTAGAGGAGGAAAAGTAATATGTTTGGTTTTGTAGTGCTTATTGTTTTTCTTGTGATTGTGTTAATCATTGCAGCTTCCTGTATCCGGATTGTTCCTCAGGCACATGCGCTGATTATTGAACGCCTGGGAATGTATAAGGATACCTGGGGAACAGGGCTTCATATTAAGATGCCTTTTGTGGACAGAGTTGCAAAGCGTGTGAATTTAAAAGAGCAGGTTGTGGATTTTGCGCCTCAGCCGGTTATTACAAAGGATAATGTTACCATGCGGATTGATACCGTGGTATTCTTCCAGATTACAGACCCAAGACTGTTTACCTATGGTGTGGAAAATCCGATTATGGCCATTGAAAATCTGACTGCTACAACGTTGCGTAATATTATCGGTGATATGGAACTGGACGCTACTCTGACTTCCAGAGAGATTATCAATACGAAGATGCGGGCGTCCTTAGACGTGGCAACAGACCCATGGGGCATTAAGGTAAACCGTGTGGAATTAAAGAACATCATTCCTCCGGCAGCGATTCAGGAAGCCATGGAGAAGCAGATGAAGGCAGAGCGTGAACGCCGTGAAGCTATCTTAAAGGCAGAGGGTGAAAAGAAATCTACCATTCTTGTGGCAGAAGGTAAAAAAGAATCTGCAATTCTGGACGCAGAGGCTGAAAAACAGGCGGCAATCCTGCGGGCAGAGGCTGAAAAAGAGAAGATGATTAAAGAGGCCGAAGGTCAGGCAGCGGCAATTCTTAAGGTGCAGCAGGCCAAGGCAGATGGTATCCGCTTTATCAAGGAGGCGGGTGCAGATCAGAGTGTACTGACTTTGAAAAGCCTGGAGGCATTTGCACAGGCGGCAGACGGTAAAGCAACAAAGATTATTATTCCTTCCGATATTCAGGGAATTGCAGGGCTCACCACTTCCCTGGTAGAGATTGCAAAGGAATCCAAAAAATGTATAAGCTTTGAAATTGGTAAGGGGGAACTGGGCATGAAACAGCAAGCAGGAAGATTCCGGGTGTGCGTTTTGTGCTCAGTTCCTTTTCTTTACTTTATAGGAGAATGCATGGGGTGAGAATATGGAAGCAAAGATAGACCTTACAAAAGAATACGGACTGGTGCTGGAGGGCGGAGGCGCCAAGGGCGCTTATCAGATTGGAGCATGGAAGGCGTTAAAGGAAGCCGGGGTGAAACTGAAAGGGATTGCAGGAACCAGTGTGGGAGCTTTAAACGGGGCGCTTATCTGTATGAATGATATAGAGGCAGCAGAGCGGCTTTGGAAGAATATTTCTTATTCCCAGATTATGTCTGTGGACGATGAGGTGGTGGGAAAGCTTTTCCAGCATCAGAAAATTGACAAACAGGAGCTGCGGGGCATGCTGGATCATCTTGCCGGGGGAGGGCTGGACGTTACGCCCTTGAAGCAGTTAATCGCAGATTGCGTGGACGAGGAAAAAATACAGAATTCTCCCATAGATTTGTATGTGCTTACTTTTAGTATAGACGAATTTTGGGAGCTGGATATATTGATATTAAGGAGGCAGAGCCGGAGCTTATCAAGGATTATCTTCTGGCAAGCGCTTATGTGTTTCCTATTTTTAAGAATGAAAAGCTTCACGGAAAAACCTATATAGACGGGGGCGCGATTAACAACGTTCCTTTAAGCTCGTTGATTCAGCGGGGATATAAGGATATTCTTGTTATCCGGATTTTCGGTATCGGAAGAGAAAAAAAGGTGAAAATTCCGGAGGATACCACAGTTTATACTGTGGCGCCTTCTGTAAATCTGGGAAATATTCTGGATTTTAACCCGAAAACCAGCAAAAGAAATATGGAACGCGGGTATTTTGACACCATGCGTTTTGATTTACGGATTGGCAGGAAAAATATATTATATTGATGAACAGGAAGAAGAGTGCTATTATTTAAAGCAACTGACAGAGTTGGACAGTGAGATTTACGCGTATCTGGCAGAGGAGTTTAAGTTGGATACAGGGGAAAACAGAAAAATACGGAATCTCACAGAGATTATTTTGCCGGTGATCGCAGACAGACTCAAGCTTTCAAAGGACTGGAGCTACAGAGAATTGTATCTGTCCATGTTGGAGGCAGCAGCAAGACTGTGCAGAATTCAAAAATATAAAATTTACACATTGAAAGAACTGCAGGATAAGGTAAAAGAGAAACTGCAGAAATTTAAGGGGCAGCAGCCAGCGCCTTTTATGCAGATTTTGTCAAAGGATATACTGCTGTAAGCGCTGATTGTGATAAAGAGAGATAAACAGGGAGGAACCGGATATGGACTTAAAAGGACGCAGCTTTTTGACACTCAAGGATTTTACAAAAGAAGAAATTGAATATTTGGTAAATCTGGCGGCAGAGCTAAAAAGAAAGAAAAAAGAGGGGATTTTGACAGATACCCTAAGAGGAAAGAATATTGCTCTGATTTTTGAGAAGACCAGCACAAGGACACGCTGTTCTTTTGAAACGGCAGCTCATGATTTGGGTATGGGAACGACTTATCTGGATCCCAAAAGCTCCCAGATTGGAAAAAAAGAGAGCATTAAAGATACTGCCAGAGTTCTGGGGCGAATTTACGATGGAATTGAATACAGAGGCTATGGACAGGAACTGGTGGAAGAACTGGCAAAATATGCAGGAGTTCCGGTGTGGAACGGACTGACTAATGAATATCACCCCACACAGATGCTGGCAGACCTTTTAACCATAAAGGAACATCTGGGAAGAGTAGAAGGTGTGAAACTGGTATATATGGGAGATGCCCGCTATAACATGGGAAATTCCCTTATGGTGCTTTGTGCGAAAATGGGTATGCATTTTGTGGCTTGTGCGCCGAAGAAATATTTCCCAAATGAAGCGCTGGTGCAGGAATGTAAAAAATTTGCAGAGGAATCCGGCGGAACCATTACACTTACAGAAGATGTAAAAGCAGGAACAAAGGGCGCTGATGTCGTTTACACAGACGTATGGGTTTCTATGGGAGAGCCTGACGAGGTGTGGGAAGAGCGCATCCGGGAATTAAGTCCTTATAAGGTGACAAAACAGGTTATGGAAAATGCAGGAGAACAGGCGATTTTCCTGCACTGTCTGCCTGCGTTTCATGATTTGGAAACCGTTATCGGAAAAGAAATGGGAGAACGGTTTGGCATTACGGAGATGGAGGTTACAGACGAGGTCTTTGAATCTCCCCGGTCTGTGGTTTTTGATGAAGCAGAAAACAGAATGCACACCATAAAAGCTGTGATGGCAGCCACCTTAGGGGCATGAAACATATGACAGCAAAAAGTATGAGGAAGGCTTTGAAAACAAAGTGGATAGAGCAGATTTATCAAAAGGACAGTGTGGATTCCACCCTTACCTGGGCAAAGGAGGAGGCGGAGTCCTGTCTTTTGGCAAACCGGAACACGGTGCTTTTTCTGGCAGATAAGCAGACCGCAGGAAAGGGGCGTTTCGGAAGAGTGTGGGACTCTCCGGCAGGGGAAAATGTCTATATGACACTTCTGCTTTTAAGACCGCCCATAGAGCCTGTAAATGCTGCTTCCCTGACTTTGGTTATGGGGCTTTCCGTAGCTCAGGCTGTCCGGGAAAGCGCCGGACTTTTGGCTGGAATTAAGTGGCCAAATGATGTGGTGCTTGCAGGAAAGAAAATCTGTGGGATTCTCACAGAAATGAGAATCGGCAAAGAAAAGCCGGAATATGTCAGCATTGGTGTGGGCATAAATATGAATCAGACAGATTACCCCCCGGAACTTCAGGATAAGGCTACCTCTCTGGCGCTTCAAAAGGGAGGCGCGGTTTGCAGAGAAGAGGTAACGGCAAGGGTTCTGGAACGGTTTGAGGAAAATTATAAGTGTTTTTTGAAGACCCAGGATTTGAGCCTTTTGAAAAATGAGTATGAAAACCTTTTGCTGAATCTGAACCAACAGGTACGGATACTGGAAAAGGACAGCGAGAGTCTGGGGATTGCCAGAGGAATCACTGCTTCGGGAGAGCTTCTGGTGGAGGACGAAAAAGGGGCAGTACGGCAGATTCTTTCAGGTGAGGTTTCTGTAAGAGGGCTGTACAGCTATGTATAAAGGGAGAATAAAATGTACAAGGATAAGGTAGTGCTTTGCGGTGCAAGCGCTTATGAACAGAAATATTATTTTAATGAAGATTTTGCATCTCTTCCCCAGTCTATACAGGACGAACTGCATATTATGTGTGTTCTGTATACAGAGGAAATCGGAGGTGTCCTGACTCTGGAATTTGATGAAGAGGGAAGTCTGCAGTTTAAGGTGGAAGCTCTGGAGGCAGACGCCATGTTTGATGAGATTGGAAGTGTGCTGAGAATTAAGGATTTTGCAGCAGAAAAAGAAAGAGCTGCTGGAATCTCTGGAGCTTTACTACCGGGTGTTCTTCCTGGGAGAGGAGGTTGAAGAATAAAGTGCTGTTAGTGATTGATGTAGGAAATACCCATATAACTTTAGGTGTATTTGAAAAAAAGGAGCTGCTTGGAACCTTTCGTATGACAACAAGACAGAGCCGAACTTCTGATGAATACGGGATTCTGATGTGCAACATGCTGGAATACCGGGGGATTGCAAAGGAGAAAATCGAAGATGTGATTATCAGCTCTGTGGTGCCGGACGTGATGCATTCCCTTACCAGCAGTGTGATTAAATACTTTGACCGGAAACCTCTGAATGTGGGACCGGGCTGCAAGACCGGAATCCGCATTACGGCAGTGAATCCAAAGGAGGTAGGCGCGGACCGGATTGTGGACGCTGTGGCAGCTTACGAGATGTACGGCGGACCTGTTCTGGTGCTGGATTTCGGTACAGCCACTACTTATGACCTGATTAGCGAGGACGGCAGCTTTGAGGCGGGAATCACCTCACCGGGAATTGAAATCAGTGCAAAGGCCCTGTGGCAGGACGCAGCAAAGCTTCCTAAAATCGCCATTGAAAAGCCCAAGTCCATTCTGGCAAGGGAAACCATCAGCAGTATGCAGGCCGGTCTGGTATACGGCTATATCGGACAGGTGGAATATATTGTGAAAAAGGTAAAAGAAGAGGCAGGACTTGAAAATCTGAAGGTAGTAGCTACTGGCGGACTGGGAAAAATCATTGCAGATGAAACAGACTGCATTGATGTGTATGATTCCCAGTTGACCCTGGAGGGGCTTCGGATTATTTACGAAAAAACGAAGAGAAGCAGAGGTTGAGATGAAGCTTAAGATTGGAAATGTAACCCTTGAGAATAATCTGATACTGGCGCCCATGGCAGGAGTAACAGACCTGCCATTTCGTTTGCTGTGCAAGGAGCAGGGCGCAGGGCTTATCTGCACGGAAATGGTCAGTGCAAAAGCCATTTATTTTAAAAATAAAAATACAGAAAGCCTTATGGAGATTGAGGAGCGGGAAAGACCGGTTTCCCTGCAGCTTTTTGGCTCTGAACCGGATTTGATGGCAGAGATTGCAAAGCAGATTGAACATAGGAATTTCGACATTCTGGACATTAACATGGGCTGTCCGGTGCCAAAGGTGGTAAATAACGGAGAAGGTTCTGCTCTGATGAAAAATCCGGCGCTGGTACACGAAATTGTGTATAAGGTGTCCAGAGCCATCGAAAAGCCTGTAACCGTAAAAATCAGAAAAGGCTTTACAGAGGATTCGGTCAACGCAGTGGAAATTGCAAAAATCGCAGAGGACGCAGGCGCTGCGGCAGTAGCGGTACACGGAAGAACCAGGGAGCAATATTATGCAGGGCAGGCAGACTGGGACATTATCCGCAGGGTAAAGGAGGCTGTGTCCATTCCGGTTATGGGAAACGGGGACGTGGATTCTCCCGAAAAGGCAGAAAAGCTGGTACAGGAAACCGGCTGCGATGGAATTATGATAGGAAGAGCCATACAGGGAAATCCCTGGTTGTTTTCCCGGATTCTGCATTATCAGAATACAGGAGAACTTTTGCCGCCGCCGTCCATGGAGGAAGTGAAAAAGACTATGCTGCGTCATGCTAAAATGCAGTTGGAATACAAGGGAGCTTATACAGGAATGCGGGAAATGCGGAAGCATGTGGCATGGTATACCTCAGGCATGCCTCATTCTGCATCGGTACGCAGGCAGGTGAACGAGGTGGAAACCTATGAACAGTTGGAAGAATTGGTGAGTCGAATGTAAAGAAAGCCGGATTTTGCTGATTTTACCATGTATTTTGGGCAGAAAGGGCTATTTGGCTTGACATTCGCATATCTATTATTTATAATATTATGACTGTTAAGTAGAGGTATTTATGTGGACAGGGTGCCAAATCCGTGGTTCCATTATGAATATATGAGAAAGGGTGTAGAATTAAAATGGAAGAAAAGAAAACAATACTGACGTATGCGGGACTGACAAAGCTGGAAGAAGAATTACATGACTTAAAGGTTGTACGCAGAAAAGAAGTAGCAGAAAAAATTAAAGAAGCAAGAGAACAAGGCGACTTATCTGAAAATGCAGAATACGATGCAGCAAAAGATGAGCAGAGAGATATTGAGGCCAGAATCGAAGAAATCGAAAAGATTCTGAAAAACGCTGAGGTTGTAGTAGAAGACGAGGTTGACCTGGATAAAATCAGCGTTGGCTGTAAGGTAAAGGTTTACGATGTAGAAATTTGAAGAGGAAATGGAGTTTAAAATCGTAGGTTCTACAGAGGCAAATAGCCTGGAAGGTAAAATTTCCAATGAATCACCGGTTGGAAAGGCTCTTATCGGTGCAAGAAAGGGAGAAACCGTTTCCGTAGAAATGCCTGCAGGTATTATGGAATATAAGGTACTCGAAATCGAAAGAAATATTTAAAGATACCAAATAAATGTAAGGAGTGTGTGAGAAAGTGGCAGAACAGCAGAAGAAAGCACAGGAGCAGGATTTGAACCAGTTATTAAAGGTACGCCGTGAGAAGCTGTCCCAGCTTCAGGAGGAAGGAAAAGATCCGTTCCAGATTACAAAGTATGATGTAACACATCACAGTATGGAAATTAAGAATGCTTTCGAGGAATTAGAAGGCAAGAGCGTTTCCCTGGCAGGACGTATGATGTCAAAGCGTGTTATGGGAAAAGCTTCTTTTTGCAGTGTTCAGGATTTACAGGGCGCAATTCAGTCTTATGTAGCAAGAGATAATATCGGGGAAGATTCTTATAAAGATTTCAAGAAAATGGATATTGGTGACATTGTAGGCATCAAGGGTGAAGTATTCAAGACCAAAACAGGTGAAATCTCCATTCATGCTACAGAAGTGACACTGCTTTCCAAGAGCCTGAATCCTCTTCCGGAAAAATTCCATGGTCTGACAAACACAGACCTGCGTTACCGTCAGAGATATGTGGATTTGATTATGAACGAGGACGTAAAGGAAACCTTTATCAAACGTTCAAAAATCATTGCCAGTGTGAGAAATTATCTGAACAGCCAGGGCTTTTTAGAGGTGGAAACACCAATGCTGGTTGCCAATGCAGGCGGTGCGGCAGCTCGTCCTTTTGAAACACACTTTAACGCATTGGACGAGGACTTTAAGCTGCGTATTTCTCTGGAATTATACTTAAAGAGATTAATCGTAGGCGGTATGGAGCGCGTATACGAAATCGGACGTGTGTTCCGTAATGAAGGTCTGGATACCAGACACAATCCTGAATTTACCTTAATGGAATTATATCAGGCTTACACAGACTACCACGGCATGATGGATTTGACAGAAAACCTGTACCGTCATGTGGCGCAGGAAGTTCTGGGTACTACAAAAATCTCCTATAATGGCGTGGAAATGGATTTAGGAAAACCGTTTGAACGTATCACTATGGTAGATGCGGTTAAGAAATATGCAGGCGTGGACTTTAATGAAATCCATACCTTAAAAGAAGCAAGAGCTGTGGCAAAAGAACATCATGTGGAATACGAAGAACGCCACAAAAAAGGCGATATTCTGTCCCTGTTCTTTGAAGAGTTTGCAGAAGAGCATCTGATTCAGCCAACTTTTGTTATGGATCATCCAATTGAGATTTCTCCGCTGACGAAGAAGAAACCGGAGAATCCGGAATATACAGAGAGATTTGAGTTCTTTATGAACGGCTGGGAAATGGCAAATGCTTACTCAGAGCTTAACGACCCCATTGACCAGAGAGAAAGATTCAAAGCCCAGGAAGAACTTCTGGCACAGGGCGATGAGGAAGCAAACACCACAGACGAAGATTTCCTTCATGCGCTGGAAATCGGTATGCCTCCAACAGGCGGTATCGGATTCGGTATTGACAGAATGGTTATGCTGCTGACAGATTCTGCGGCAATCCGTGACGTTCTGGCGTTCCCGACAATGAAGAGCATGGGAGCCGCAAAGAATGAAGCTAACAATGCTGCACAGTCTGCTCCGGCAAAATCTGTTGCAACATTTACCGCTACATCTGACATGGCAGAAAAGATTGATTTCTCTAATGTAGAAGTAGAACCATTATTCGAAGACATGGTTGATTTCGATACATTTAGCAAGTCAGATTTCCGTGCTGTAAAGGTAAAAGAATGTGAAGCAGTTCCAAAATCTAAGAAGCTTTTGAAGTTCGTATTAGACGATGGAAGTGGCGTAGAACGTGTGATTTTAAGCGGAATTCACGATTATTATGAGCCGGAAGAACTGGTTGGAAAGACATTGCTTGCAATCACAAACCTTCCACCACGTAAGATGATGGGAATTGATTCTTGCGGTATGATCATCTCCGCTACACACCTTGTAGAAGGAAGAGAAGGATTGAATGTTCTGATCCTGGATGATCACATTCCGGCAGGAGCAAAATTGTACTAAGTGAGTAAAAATACTTCACAATTTGACAACAAAAATTTTCTTTGACAACAATTTGACAACAAATTTGTATTCCAACATGAATCATCATGAAGAATGGTGATTAGTTGTCAGTAATACTACTCCAACAATATAGATTGTTGAGGGCACTTTTTGAAAGAAAAATCTTTCAGAGAGTGCCCTTTTTTTATTCATTAACAATGTCCGTTGTGGTTGAGTAAAAGCTGAAAGGAGAAACAGATTTGAAAACAGAAAATATGTACTATAACCAACAGAAGCGTTCAGAGGTAAAAGAAGAAGCCCGTCGACTTAGAAGAAAATTTCTTCGTTATCAACAAGCAGAAATCGTATATAGCCTGTCACATAAAAAGTTGATGGAACTTGCAAATGATGCGGGTGCGATTTACAGAATGGAAGGAATCGTTTTGATAAACAGAGAAATCTTTGATGAATATCTTGAACAATTTCATGAAAAATAAGATGACAAATCGGAGAAAGGAATTTAGTTGAGATGCATGGAAAGGTATGGATGTTTTCTAATCTTATTGATGATGAAGATATAGAATTTATGCAACATGAATTTATAAGTTATAAACAAGCTATGGATTATTACGAGCTTGGATATAAGCCAATCGTAAGATTATCTCACAAGGCAGGAGCAGTTTATAAGGTTGGAAAAAAAGTTCTAATTAAGCGAAGCACATTTGAAAAATATCTGAGAGAAAATATCAGAAGGGAGAAAGAAGAATGGGAAAGGTTATTTCAGTAGCAAACCAGAAAGGCGGAGTTGCAAAAAGTACAACGACTTTAAATCTTGGGGTAGGATTGGCAAGACAAGGAAAAAAAGTGTTATTGATCGATGCGGATCCACAGGGAAGTTTGACTGCTAGTCTTGGGTATGTAGAACCGGATGATATTGGAACTACACTTGCAACTATTATGATGAATATTATCAATGACGAGGAAATTGCTGAGGACGAAGGCATTTTACATCATGAGGAACAAGTGGATCTCCTACCGGCCAATATTGAGTTATCTGCTCTGGAAGTAACCATGAGTAATGTAATGAGCAGAGAACTGATCATGAAGGAATATATTGATACGATGCGATCACGATACGATTATATTTTGATTGATTGTATGCCGAGTTTAGGCATGATGACCATCAATGCCTTAGTAGCTTCTGATACGGTTCTGATACCTGTACAAGCTGCATATCTGCCGGTTAAAGGACTTCAACAGTTGATCAGGACTATTTCTATGGTAAAGAAGAGATTGAACCGGAAGTTAACGATACATGGAATTCTTTTGACAATGGTGGATTTTCGCACTAATTACGCCAAAGATATTGCTTCCAGAGTGAGAGAAACTTATGGATCTAAGATTTCTATCTTTGAAAATGTCATTCCACTGTCAGTTAAGGTAGCTGAAGCAAGTGCGGAAGGAAAAAGTATTTATTGTCATTGTCCAAATGGAAAAGTATCTATGGCTTATGAAAATTTGACGCAGGAGGTTTTGGAAAATGAAAAATAGAAGCGGAGAAAAAATCAAATTGACAAGCATTGATGAATTGCTGGGAGTAGTCAATGAAGAATCTGCAATGGAAATAGAAATAAATAGAATCCATGCATTTAAAGATCATCCTTTCAAAGTATTGGATGATGAAAAGATGGCAGATTTGATAGAGAGTGTAAAGGGCAACGGGGTACTGACACCAGTTTTATTAAGATCTGATGGTGAAGATGGATATGAAATGATATCCGGTCATCGAAGGATGCATGCGGCAGCTATAGCTGGATTGGAAACTATTCCTGCAATCGTGAGAGAACTGTCAGATGATGATGCAGTGATTGCTATGGTAGATGCGAATATTCAGCGAGAAGAGTTACTTCCGAGTGAAAAGGGATTTGCTTATAAGATGAAACTGGATGCGATAAAGAGACAGGGAAAAAGAGTTGATTTAACTTGTGGTCATAATGGCCACAAGTTGGGTAAGAAATCAAGAGAAGAAACTTATTATGAAGCATTACAGGAAAGTTCCAATGGATGGCACGAGAATGAAAACAGATATGAGTCATTTGTGAAATATTATCTGGGAATTATTCTGAAAGCATACAGTGAGTTTGAGGGACGTGTAGAGCACCTGAAAAACAGAAGCCTTTCAAAGCCGGATCGAATAAAGGCAGTGATTGATAATAAGGTAGGGAAAATTACCAAAAAAGAAATCATGGAGTTATGTCCGGATATAAGCAAAGTAACTGTAGAAAGGACCCTAACGGAACTGGTTAAAAGTGGATATATCGCAAAAGTAGGTGCCGGGCCGGCAACTGGATATGTTCGTATTTAAATCAGCTGTCGTGGTCGAATCGCCATAGACAAATCAACAACAACGGTGTATAGTAATAATAGAAATCTGGTCAATTGAATATTCATGTAATCAGGCAGAGCCAACCTCGAAAAACCTGCGGTTTTCCTCGGTGTGTGGCTTCGCCAAATAAAACTACAAAAAATGTCTCATGTGAGCGAGCTCACAGATCCATTTTTATGTATTTCTGCTTGGTTCTGCTGATTACATATTGTTTATCATTCCCGCTTGCAAGGGGATGGTAGCCGGAATATGATATCTGTTAGTAACCACAGAGCTCTCCTAAGCGGTAGGCCGGAGGTTCAAATCCTCTTAGCGACGCCAGACAATCCACCGAAAACCCAGTATTTATGCGGGTTTTCGGTTTTCTTTATTTTTGAGATATTATTCGATTTTGGAAAAAGGTTAGAATTTTCTGCTAAGACAAGTTCATTTTTAATCGAGATTTTTAAAACAAGTAGGCAAATGGTTTGCTAAGAAATATTAGCAAGAAAAACGTGTTTCTGCTAATAAAAATGCCCTTCCAGCTAATTGAATTGAAATTTTTGAAAATCCTTGCTAATTTGCAAGGCAAGTGTTAAGAAGTTTTTAGAATCATATCGAACCCTAAACCGTTTGCTATTGCGGTCATTGTTCCTACCATATTGCATATTTTCCAAATAATCAAAGTTATCCTATAATCAAGCTGTAAGGAGGCGTCGTATATGTTTGAAAAGAAATATCATCTATCTCTAACGTCTTTATCTCTACATAAAATAGTATGATTAAGTTAACAACATAAAGCATAAGATAAAATAGCTATGACATAAAGCACAGTTTACTGTACCCTAATATCATAGCTATTTTAAAATCACTCTATATTATTTCATGATTTGTAAACTTCTCCATCTTTCATAACAAATGAACACTCTGTCATAACAGAAATATCTTCCAATGGATTTTTATCAAATCCAACAATATCTGCCAATTTTCCCGGTTGAATTGTTCCAATCTGGTTCTGTAGTTTTAGAAGTTCAGAATTTACCTTTGTTGCAGAAAGTAGTGCACCAGCTGGAGAAAATCCATACCTTGTCATTAACTCAAACTCAAAACCCTGATCACCATGATTGTCGAATGCACATCCAGCATCTGAGCCAAATCCAATCTTAACTCCCATATCAATCATTCTTTTAATATGCTTTCCATGATTTTTTAAACATTCCTCCGCCTTTTCGGCCATCCATTTTGGAAGTGCACCTTTTTTCCCAAATTCAATAATTCGTTCTGCCGCAATTATTGTAGGAATTAAATATACACCATGTTCTACCATCATCTCCATTGCTTCCTCATCTATGAGCATTCCATGTTCAATAGATGTTACGCCTGCCTTGATAGCATTTTTGATTCCTTCTGCTCCATGTGCATGTGCTGATGAAATTCTTCCCCTTAAATTAGCAATCTCTAATGCCGCCTTCATTTCGTCAAATGTTAATTCTGCTGCACCTGGCTCATCTCCGAATGACATAACACCTCCAGTTGCAAAAAGTTTTATTTGATCTGCTCCATACTTTAAATTTAATCTGGCAGCATTTCTTGCCTCATCCGCTCCATTCACAACAATTCCCAAAGATGCATTCAAAATTTGGGGACTAAAATGACTATCACCATGTCCACCTATAGAAGTTAGGGCCGGACCCGAAACAAACATTCTTGGTCCTTTTATGAGTTTATTATCAATAGCCTTCTTAACTGCTATATCAGAAAAATTAACTCCACCTTCATCTCTTATAGTAGTAAATCCAGCCATAAGATCCTTTTTAGCCTCTAACATAGCACTGATTGTAACTTCTTCTGGAAGTTTATGATACATAGGATCTATTGTGGGTGAACCATCTAAACATACATGTACATGGGCGTCAATTAATCCGGGCATTATAAACTTATCTGTTAAATCAATAACTTCACCTTCATCCTTGCACAAATTTTCTTTGATAACATCTATAATTATATTATCCTCTATCACAATACACATATTGTGTTGAACACTTTCATCCTCTGCTGTAAATAGCTGACCACATTTTATTATTTTCTTCATCTCTCTACCTCCTAAAAAATCATAGGTACAATAATACCTGCAAAAACAACTGAAGCAATTGTAACAGTTGTAAAACCACCAACTAGAGCTTTGAAAACGAAATCTAATATTTTCAAAACTTCAATAAATAAACACAATTATCAATACAATACTCTTCATAAAAAATAAAATAGGATATTTAGTTGATCTGTTCCAATTAACGAAAAAAGGATCCTCATTTTGATCGTAGCTGGCTGTTTTTCCGATATTGGGCAGGCGTAACACCGTATTGTTTTTTAAAAAAGCTATTAAAATAGGTGTGCCCTGAGAATCCCAGATCATCAATGATCTCCGAGATTGTTTTGTCAGTGCAGGAAAGCAGGCGTGCAGCCTCTTTGATCATAAAAAATTTTCGGTATTCAAGCAAACTCATTCCCACAGAACGGTTGACGATTTTATTCAGATAACTGTCACTGTAATGAAGGATATCCGAGATTTCCTGACGGCTGATCTTACCGCGGTGGGATTCCAGAAGCCTTTGGATCTGTATAAATAAATATTCATCTTTACTATTGTCCACGGATATTTTACGTGAAGTATAAAGAGAGTAATCAAGCATTATCCCTAAAATTTTAGATATCATACCTTGCGCTGCGGCATAACTTCCGAAAGAAAAATGCTGGTTTTCTTCCGATAATCGGTCAAAGAGATCTTCCAGCGCAGGAGTGATCCTGTCAACAGGAACTTTTGGATAAAAATCAAGGTATTGTTTCTCTCGATTGTTTAATGATCTTCGAAAAAAGTCATATATTTTATTTTGTCTTTGGCTGAGGACCCCTTCCTTGTTAATGGAAAGATCATTTGCCATTAATTTAGAAACAAAATCATCTGAAAGCATTAAAAAGTATAGAGTGGTATTTTGGAAAGGTAATTCACGATGACGGACCGAATAATCCAGTAGACAGCACTGTCCTTCGTGATAGAGGTATTTTTGGTCCTCGATCTTTTGTTCTGTACTTCCCCTCATTACAAACATGATCTCAAAAAAGTTGTGTTGATGTCGTCGGGAAAAATTTTTAATAGTTTCTGAGAGCACATGCTCATTCTGGTAAAAATAGTGAGGAGCCTCTGCATATGTCTTAAAGAGATCACTGTCATAGTCAAATACTTCTTTTATCAGCAGATAGGGGGATTTTAGCTCATATAGAGCTGATATGGAACTGTCAGAATAATAAATATCGAATGCATTTTGAGGACCTGGATACATATTTTGATAACTAGTGGTATTGTGCATGTATTCTGAACTCCCTTCTGGTGGACTGATCGAATTTCCATTCTTGTGTTAGGCTTATTATACTATAGGATGAGATCTGTATGAAAGTGCTTTGCAGTATTTTGGCGCGTTTTTGATATAAAGTGGTGGTTGTGTCCTGTTTTTATTATTGGATATTTCGGAGAAAAAAGTAGTATTAAATTAACATTTATCATATGTTTCCGGAAACTATATTTTAACAAATTTTATGAGAAAGGTGGAAAAGAGGAATGGAAAATACGTCAGAAAAAAAATATTTAACCCTTATCCAGAAGGTGGGATACGGAGTCGGGGATCTTGGATCTAATTATTGTTGGACCTTTGTGGCATCATTTATTATGATCTACTGTACGAATACTTTAGGAATAAGCTCAGGAGTGATCGGCGTTATCATGATGCTTTCTAAATTTTTGGATGGAGTATCAGATGTTATAATGGGGAGGATTATCGATCGGACAAAGAGTAAAATGGGAAAGGCGAGATTCTGGTATGCACTCAGCGCTTTCCCGGTAGCTTTTTTTACCTTTTTGCTGTTTAACGTACCGTCTGGTTTTACAAAGAACACGCAGTATGTGTATATATTTATCGCCTATACACTTATGGGAGTTGTATTTTACACGATGAGCAATATTGCATACTCATCTTTAACTGCACTCGTAACAAAAAATCAAAAAGAACGTGTCCAATTGGGAAGTTACCGTTTTATTTTTGCGGGATTGGCTGTTATTTTGATCGGTACATTTACATCTGACCTGGTAGAGTATTTTGGCGGGGGACAGCACGGATGGACGATCGTGTCATTGATCTATTCATTGATCTGTTTTGTTTTTCTTTTTATTCCTGTTTTAGCGGTAAAAGAATTATCAGACAGTGAACTGATGGAAAGTGGAAATGAAACGGAAAAAGAGAATAAGATCGGATTTATAGAGTCGGTTAAGCTCCTTTTTAAAAATAAATATTTTATTATGCTCCTGGTTTGGTATCTCGTTATGTATCTAGCAAGTGGAGTAACAAGTGGTCTTGGTATTTATTATACAACATATAAACTGAACAATGCCGGATTGCTGGGAACATTGAGCATGGTTGGTATGATCCCGGCAATGATCATTCTTCTTTTTGTACCACAGCTTACAGAAAAATTTGGCATTCGCAGGGTCTCAATCTGGGGAGCAGTATTTGGAATCGCAGGAGGTATTCTGGCGCTCATCGGCGGGAATACAGAATTCTGTTTCATAGCAATTGTTATCGGTCTTGTAGGAAAGTCAGCTGGAACTGCACCAATGCGAGGCGGAGTGAATGCTCTTATTGCTGCTGCTGATGACTATTCTGCACTGAAGTTCGGAAAACGTGTGACGGGAATGATGTATTCCTGTTCTTCTGTAGGATTGAAAGTGGGTACTGGATTTGGAACAGCAGTGACAGGGATTTTACTCGAATTTGCAAAGTTTAATGGAACTACAGAGGCACAGTCGGCTTTTACAGTGAGCGTTATTAATTATGGATATATCCTGGCGGTTGTGATTCCTTCGGTTGTGACACTGCTTGTGCTGGTTTTCCTGAATGTAGAAAAGGAAAATAAAAGAATGAGAGAATTAGGGAAAAAGTAGGGAAATCAAAATGAAGAAAATATTGCTTAATTCAGAGTGGTACTTTAAATATAAAACAATTGGGAATAAGGCGGCAGACATACCTGGGCAAATGATCACTCTTCCGCATGATGCGATGATAGGACTGGACTGTTCAGAAGATGGCGATAGAAAAAAAGGATTTTATCCAAATGTACATCTTCTATATTCAAAAGAGATTTATATACAGTCAGAGTGGAAAGGAGAGTATATCGCTCTTCAGTTCGATGGAATATATAAGAATTCCAGAGTATATGTCAACGGAGTTTATGCCGGGGGGAACAGGTGCGGTTATGACCGTTTTATAATAGAAGTTCATGCATTACTGAAATATGGAGAGACAAATCTGATCACGGTGGAAGCGGACTCATCATGTGATTCCCGTTGGTATTCAGGAGCAGGAATATACAGGAACGTTTATCTACTCAGGGGAGGAAAGATTCATTTCTGCCCGGGAAAAGTAAGGTTTAGCACCATATCTGCCAATGAGGAAGAAGCGGTTCTTGAGACAGAGCTATATATCTGTAATGAAGATATGCTCACTCATGAGGTGGAAGCCGTGGTGGAACTGCGAGACGGAAATGGAAACATCGCGGCTGTCAGCAAAAGAGCAGTTACATTAAAAGATAGAGAGACGACCCGTGTATCGTGGAGGATTTATGTTGATGATCCGAAATTATGGAGTCCGGATGATCCTCATATTTACAGATGTACGGTAAAGCTGTTGAAAGAAGAAACGATAGAAGAGGTGCAGACAGAAACCGGGATCCGTATGATTTCCCTCAGCAGAAAAAAAGGATTTTGTGTCAATGGAAAGACCGTGTGTATGTATGGAGGGTGTATCCACCATGATAATGGAATCCTGGGAAGCGCTGTGTATAAAGAAGCGGAATACAGAAAAATCCGAATGCTTAAAGAAGCCGGATATAACGCAGTCCGCTGCTCTCATAATCCAATGAGTGAGGAACTCATGTCAGCATGTGACAGATACGGCATGCTGGTGATGGCGGAACTTACAGATATGTGGAACTACAGAAAATCGGAAAATGATTTCAGTGAGAATTTTGAGACAGACTGGAAGCAGTCCGCAGAAGCACTG
This sequence comes from Blautia argi, assembly GCF_003287895.1. Classification (NCBI taxonomy): domain Bacteria; kingdom Bacillati; phylum Bacillota; class Clostridia; order Lachnospirales; family Lachnospiraceae; genus Blautia; species Blautia argi. Next base: position 212,700 of record NZ_CP030280.1, read on the forward strand.
GTAAATCTGTGTTTTAATCATCCGAGTGTTGTTATGTATTCCATCGGAAATGAGATACGTGAACTGGGTCGTCTGGATGGGAAAGTTATTTGCAGAGAGCTTGCTAATACATTTCGTCTGCTTGACTCCACACGCTTTATTACAGCAGGTATTAATTCCATGTTGACAGTAAAACCAGGTCCGTCAGCTATACCGGAGAAGAAAAAAGAAGTTGATATCAATACGGTGATCTTTGATTTTATGGATAAGATAAATGAAATGCAGTGTGCGGAACCGGTGATAGAATCAACGAAAGAAACAAGTGGTATCCTTGATATTGTCGGTTATAATTATGCGGAGGATAAACAGTTACTGGATATGGAGAACTTTACGGATTGGATCTGCGTGGGCAGCGAGACATTTCCAAAAGATATTGCTAAAAACTGGGAACTTGTAAAAAAATACCCTGCTATTCTGGGAGATTTCTCCTGGACCTCCTGGGATTATCTTGGAGAACCGGGAATTGGGCGGAACCGGGGAACCGTTAATCGAAGCGGGGATATTTATGAAGTTTTCCCCTATAAAACAGCAAATTGCGGAGATTTTGATATAACCGGATATCGCCGTCCCCAGAGTTATTATCGTGAATGTATGATCGGACACAGGACAGATCCTTATCTTGCTGTGTATAATATGAAATGTGAGGCAGAAAAAGCTATAAAAACCCCTTGGTCCTGGCCAGATGTAGTCTCAAGTTGGAGCTGGAGAGGTCATGAAGGAGAACCGGTTCGTGTAGAAGTGTATGGGGTCGGTGAAGAAGCAGAATTGATCATAAATGGCAAGAGTGTAGGTCGAAAGCCTGTAAGAAAGGTAACAGAAGGTAAAGATCTTGCAGGAGTTACTGTGTTTGAAACAATCTATCAACCTGGATATATTGAAGCAATCCTATATGCAGAAGGTAAAGAATTCGGGAAATATCGTGTCGAAACAGCTTCAGATGAATTGGAGCTCCGTATCTGTGAAGAAAATGGAGAGTGGGGAGACGTCAGGTTCTTTGAAGTGTGCCTTACAGATAGAAACGGTGTATTAAAGACTGACTGTGACAGAAAGATCACAGTGAGTGTGGAGGGAGAAGGAGTCCTTCAAGGATTTGGAAGTGCACTTATGACCAGTACGGAAAATTTCACACAAGGTGAATATACCACATTTTACGGAAGGGCGCAGCTGGCAGTGCGGCCTGTCGGAAGAGGAAAGATAATAGTGAAGGCCGAAACAGATGGAACGGAAACTCTGAAAAAAACATTCTGAGCGGTAGATTTATCTGGGAGCATTAATAAACATATGAGTTTGAATTTTCCGAAAGGGCTCAAAGAATTTTTCAATATCAGAATAAAGAAACAATAAATGATAAGGGACAAGATCAGCATCTTGTCTCTTTTATTTGCAAGGGGGATGCGCCAAAATCCCAGCTTGTCCAGGACCTTGGCAAACGCATATGATTCTGGAATGTGCCTTTTGGCACATCATTAACATTCACAATAACAGTGCTGGCGGCAGGTGCCACGATAATGCTCGATGTGAAAGCATGTGGGTCAGAATGAAAAGCGAGCTTCTCTATGACCGCTACAATACGGAAAGCCTGACCACGGATGAACTGAAAGTTCTTATTTGGAGATATTTCATCAGTTACTGGAACAACAGGAGGATCTGCTCTGCCAACGGTGGGCTTCCTCCTATGATTAAGCGTCAGAGATACTACCAATCTCTGGGCCTGGCTGCATAGGAAATGATATCTTTGAGATAAATGTGTCAACCAATATTGACAATATCATGTTGGTTCCAGTACCAGACAGCCTTCGCCAACATATTCTGGTTTAACTGCGGTTTCTTTTGTAACGGCACCTTTGATTGCTTTTCCAAGCATTCGTTTACACATCGTTAGGTCTTAGAAGATGTGTATGCGGATGCTTTTCTTAACTTTGGGAGGTTATTTGTAAATGTGTTATGAAGAAAAAAAGAGAAAGTATTTCACAGGTGTGGAAATCGCACTGTGGACAGGCTCCGTAATATCGATTTTAGTGTCTTTTTTGATTTTTGGAGGAAGCGCTTATATTTCCTTGATTGCGTCCTTAATAGGTGTAACCGCTTTGATTTTCATTGCAAAAGGCAACCCATTGGGACAGTTATTAACCGTGATTTTCAGCCTGCTCTACGGTATTATATCGTTTTCCTGTTCGTATTACGGCGAGATGCTGACATATTTGGGAATGACAATGCCTATGGCAGTATTTTCGCTGATTTTCTGGCTGAAGAATCCCTACAACGGAAACAAGTCAGAAGTAAAAGTGCAGATACTAAAGCCAAAAGAATATATTGTTACGGCAGTCCTTGCGATTACTGTAACAACGGGATTTTACTTTGTATTGAAATATTTCAACACGGCGAACTTAATACCGAGTACACTGTCTGTAACAACAAGTTTTATGGCTGTGTTCTTAACATTCAAACGCAGTCCGTTTTATGCCGTTTGGTATGCCGCAAACGATGTAATTTTGATTGTTTTGTGGTTATTGGCAGTTGCAGAAAATATATTGCTAACATTTGGGGAAGTATCTGTTGTCACCATTGATTTAGGAATGTAAAATACAGTAGATCAAAGGAAAAATTCTTTGCAGAATATAATTTGCAAACATATATTAGCTGAAACAATAGAGAAATATATTAGCTATAGCTAATAGAAAACGAGATGCTCGTTTGGAACTGATTTCAAAAATAATCGGATCCAGACGGGCTTTTTTTGTCTGACCGAAGAAGGAGGAAATGATGACGGAAGTAAAATCATTTATTCAGGAGGAATGTGAGGAACAGAAAAAAGAAAAACCAAAGATGGTGAAGTTTACAAATCAAACTTCAGTAGAGGAAGAAGAGACAGAAGAAGTTTACATTTCAAACTTCAAGAAGTCCCAAAAACAAACTTCAAGAAGTCCCGAAAATAAACTTCAAGAAGTTTACATTTCAAACTCTAATAATACTAATATTAACAATACTAATCTTAGTGAGAATAAATCTAATCCTATCGTATCTGCAGATGGGATAGGATCCGAAGAGGATGAGATGGAAACATTACATGCGTATCAATCTCTGATCAAAGAAAACCTGGAGTATGATGCCCTACTTGTGAGTCATCCTCATGACAAAAATCAGATTGATGAAATAGTGGATCTGATTGTAGAGACTGTCATGTGTAGGAGTGATAGAGTATTGATTGCAAGCAACTGGTATTCAGGAGCTTTGGTAAGAGGAAAATTCATGAAGCTGGATTATTCGCATGTAGAGTATGTGCTGCATTGTCTGGAAGGAAATACGAGTAAAATCAAGAATATCAAGAAATATTTACTTGCAGCATTGTTCAATGCTCCTTCAACGATAAGTGGGTATTACCGGGCAGAAGTAAATCATGATATGCCATGGCTGGCAAGATAGCGAGGAGGATGGATATGGGGATTTTAAAAGTGTCAGGAAAAGTGTTATTGATTCCATTGTGGTTTATTGTTTCAATCATAGGTGTCGGAGTGAAACTACTAGTACATATGGTGGCAATCGCAAAAAAGATATTGGGATTTGGAATTGTAGTTTTGTTTATAGGAACAGTGCTCTGTTATCAAGACTGGATACAGGCAGCTTTTTTAGCTTGTATGGGCGGTGTTTTGAAGTTTATTGTATTTGCCGGAGAATTTATAGATGCTGTAATGGACTTATTTAGAGAAAGAATATGTGCATTGATTTTAGGTTAAAAAAGATGATGATAGTTGAAATAGTCATCTTAGTAATTTCAGATGAAAAGAGCCTCTCCTTCATGGAAAGGCTCTATAAGAAAAGTCCAAACTGGGATTTGTCTGATTAGCAATTATCTTTTGCAATTTATAACTGCATCAAAAAGAATACCAGTACACTCAAGAGTATTGTTACTGTCCCCATTATGATAAACATCATGGAAGTAAATCTTTTTGAAATTGGTCTATCAATATAACACTTTTTAGGATTGTTTGGATTATAATAAACTGTCATCTTACTGTTGATAGGCCACAACTGCTCCGCAAGTTGATGCAAATTTGCAATAGCTCCAGTTTTTACATGTAGCCATCCTTTTTCATCTTCATAGACTTCTGGTTTCATCGGTACAGGTACTCCTGATAGTTGCGTTGTTTTAATTCCTCGAAATTTTTTCTTTGCTTTATAACAAGTTCCATTCACAAAGTACTCAACGATTGGGTACACTCTTCCATTTCCAGGAAACCCATATTGTTTAATAATACCGTCTGTCTTTTTTGTACACAATTTATTTTGTCTTTTTACAATGATATTGAAAGTAACTCCTAGCAGAACTAATATTACACCAAGACCTCCAACTGTCATCAATTCTAACCATGCAATTTGTATTTCAGACATAGTTTCATCACCTCAAATTCTTATTTGTCATTTTTTTCAGTATATCATAATTATTATCTCTTCGGCAGATAAAAAGTTTTTACTTCTACAGAAATTTCTTCAAAGCCCATTTCTACATAATAATCTCGGATGAAAACGGATCGGTAATAATCCTGTAAAGAATAAATATCAAGAGTTTTAAAATCGACCAAACACAGCGGGATCGGTTCTTTCTTTTCATCTTCATATTTCCAATATTCTAAAGAAGCAGCAACTTTATCAAGGCAACTTTGGCAGAGATGATCCGTTAGATTTCTTTTGTTCAATTTATAGTTTTCCGGTAACGTGATATCTATCTCAGCCATTCCTCTGGAAACATCTCCATGAGAGGAATAGGTGATTTCGCCTGTGTTTCCAAAAAGCATATTTGAACTGGTCTTATTTAATATTTCATTTCCGCTTTCATCATATGCTTTCAGTTGGAAATCTAAGACGTGCCAATCATTAAGAGAAATCAGTCCAACCGTATCAAATTTTCGATAATAGTCCATCATACTATAATCAGAGCTTCCACATAAATAGCATGTAGAGATATCATTCAGGCTTGATTGCAGATCGTCAAAGGTTATTTCTATCCGTTCTTTTGGGGCGTCTGCTTTCAGGGAATGTGTTAGAAAAATACCGTGATGTTGATGGATAGCATAACCGATGAGAAAGGATACAGCTAATAGGATGGTGCACCAGAATAAATCTTTCCTGATATGATAATATTTTTTTCTTTTTTCATGCATAATCGAATTCCTCCGTGAAAAAATATAGTGTACTTAAAATAAGTCCGTTTAAAACATTCTACCATTATTTGTACTTAAAATGAACTTGAAATATGAACTTAATATGTACTTATAGAGATGGAGAGAATAATCATGGAGAAAGAGAAGCATTTAGGATTACGGATTGATGCTGAAACGCATAAAAAACTGAAAAGCCTGGCAGAATTTGAAGGGCGTTCAATCAATGGAGAAGTGTTATATTTAATACGTCAGGCGATCATGGAATTTGAAAATAAGCATGGCGAACTGAAATAAAAGAATCTTCATATATGGATATAAGAAAAGCCCGTTCAGTTGTATGGAACGGGCAAATTTTATTTGGCCAGGAAGTTGCTCTGTATTTCCAACGGCATATTGTAGTTCTGACCACGCTTGATCAGACTGTATAACTTGAAGCTCATGAGTTCCGGACTGGAGTTTAAGCAGCTACAGAGCCCGAAATAGTTCAGGTCTTCGTTCTTTGACAGGTCTGCGATTTCTTTATCATCCAGGATAAGATCTGCAGCGAAAAGGTTCGCTTCGTATTCCGTATTATCCCTCATGTTATATAAGACATCATCTTTCATTGGCGCCATTTTGAGCTGAGAACGATGCAGAATGATGTGACCGAGTTCGTGGGCGGCAACAATCTTTTTCTCTTCCTCAGAGAGAAAACTGCTTACCATAACATAAATGGTTTGGCAGCTCATGAAACAGTATCCTTTTAATTTTTCGTAGCGGTCTGTTTCTCCAACGATCACATTCATTTCTTCCAGTATTTCAAAAGGATCCCTGGTCTTGAACTTTTTTACAAGTTTTTCTACTTTGTTGTAAATATATGAATTCCCCAAATATATCACCTCGTGTATGAATCAAACAGAAGTGGTAATGTACTTCTGACAATAAAACTATATCCTATAGGCTGTCCCATAATCACCCCATCTATTTGGCATCTAAATATTTCTTTGGTGTAAATTTCTTTGCACGTCTCTTGGAATCCAGATATAAAGACTGGATTTCATCCATAAAGGCCGTTTTGTCTTCATCAGAAAGTTCCCCGCCGGCGAACATTGCAGCGGCTTGTTCTAAGATCTGCTGAGCCTGTTTTGCTCCGCGGTTTCCAAATTGTTCAGATGCTTCTGTGATAAAAGTCTCTTCTTCTGTCATGAGATAGGAGATATCACAGCTTAAAATGTCTGCAAGTTTCTGGTAAAGATCGTGCTTCTTTGGGTAACGGCCTTCAATTTCCCATCCCCGAACAGTCCGAAGGGAGACACCGACAGCATCGGCTAATTGGGTTTGGCTGAGTCCTTTGTTCTTTCTTAAATTTTTCACTTTTTCACCGAATGTCATAAAAATACCTACTTTCTAATTGGCGTTTCAGGATCCCTGTGTATGATGCTGAAACGGTATAGGAAATAAATTTCCCATAATCAACAAGTTGCCTCTTGACAAGAGGCGAATGATTGCCTATAATGTGAATCACAACAGAACGGCAACTACTTGCCTATAATATAAATGATATTTCCTTTTTTGTCAATGGATTTACTGAAAATTGCCTGTTTTGGCACGATCTCTATCGTGTGAAAACGAGTTGGGATGAGATCTGATTGCTTATGGGAAAGAGAAAGATAGGCAACTTATGGGAGGTGATTGATTTGAAACAGAAGGAAACATTCCTCTGTATTGATCTGAAATCTTTTTATGCTTCTGTTGAGTGTGTGGAAAGAGGACTGGATCCGTTTACTACCAATCTGGTTGTTGCAGATCCGGACCGATCGGTATCCACCATTTGCCTTGCCATCACGCCGGCTATGAAAAAGCTGGGGATCCGAAATCGTTGCAGGATCCATGAGATACCGGATCATATCGAATATATTGTAGCAAAGCCGAGGATGCAGCTCTATATGGAGTATTCGGCAAGGATCTATGGGATTTATTTAAACTATATGGCAAAAGAGGATATCCATGTTTACAGTGTGGATGAGTGCTTTATGGATGTCACAAGATACCTTTCCCTGTATCACCTTACAGCGAAGGAAATGGCACAAAAACTGATGGATGCGGTCATGGAAGAAACCGGAATTACAGCAACAGCAGGAATCGGAACCAATCTGTATCTTGCAAAGATCGCAATGGATATTGTGGCAAAACATATAGAGGATCATATCGGAATGCTGGATGAGATCTCTTACCGGGAACAGTTATGGGGACATAAACCATTGAGTGATTTCTGGCGCATTGGTTCCAGAACAGAGAGAAAATTAGCCGGATATGGAATCCAAACGATGGGGGATATCGCACTTGCCTCTATTCAATCGGAAGACTGGCTGTATAAAATGTTTGGGATCGATGCAGAACTATTGATCGATCATGCCTGGGGCTGTGAATCCTGTAAAATGAGTGATATCAAGAATTATCATACAGAAGAGCATAGTCTTTCCAATGGACAGGTATTGATGAGAAATTATACAATTGAAGAAGCTGCTGTTGTTGTAAGAGAAATGACAGATGTATTGGTTCTGGATCTGGTGGAAAAGGGGCTGGTAACGAATTCTGTAACCTTGTGGATCGCTTACGATCATCGTTTTGAGAGGGAGTCATCGAAAGGAACCGTAAGGTTTCCGGATTGTACCAATCGCTCCAGGGAAATAATCGATACAGTAGAAGCACTTTATCGAAAAATCGCAGATCCATATACCGGAATCAGACGAATAGAAATTATTGCAAATAAGATAAAGCCGGAAGGATATCAGCAATATACTCTTTTTCAGGATTCCATAAAAGCAGAAAAGGAAAGACATCTGCAGGAAGCCGTATTACAGGTGAAAAAGCGTTATGGAAAAAATGCGATCATGCGGGGATCCAATCTGTTGGAATGCTCCACCTATCGAGAGAGGAACAATCAGGTTGGAGGACATCGTGCATAGGAGGTGAAAATATGCTGGCAGAGGCGTATCAGAAATATTTATATGTTCCAAGACCGGTTTCCAAGAGATACCCTATGGATGTGCAGCACAGAGCGAAACAATTTGCCCCTTTTGCAGCACTTCGGGGATTTGAAGAGATCGTACGGAAACAGGAAATACTTTATGAACAAAGGAAGATGTTATCCGAAGAACAAAAATGCGGATTGGATAGGAAGCTACAGATGGTTTCTGTTGGAATGAAGATACAGGCAACTTATTTTAAAGAAAGCCGGGAAATGAAACCGGCAGGCCAGTATCATACGATTTGCGGAACCGTTGAATTTTTTGATCCATCGATTCATTTACGGATTGATGATACGATCATTTTGATCCCGGATCTTTGTGAGTTATCCGGAGATATATTTGAAGAATTGGAATTACCTTGTTAAATACAATCGGCAGAAATTCTTAGGATTCTGGGTGAGTGGGAATCCGGAGAGAATAAGGATGGATGCGCCAGATCAACAAAGCAGGTCTGGGATTTGATGATCATGCTGTTCGTGCAGCTTTGGCACTTACGGAATGGACAACATGATGCTCATAAGGCGGATTTGATTTCCCTTTGATCCGTTGAGTAATAAAATGGAATTTTTTATTATTGCTTAAAGGAGGAAGCCTATGGGATCAGATGCTATCAGATGGCATGTACATTGCTCTGTATGCGGAGCATTTATTGAAAAAAGCGCACATTGCGATTCAGAAGTAGAATGTAAGAAATGTAGAAGCACTTTGGAGATTTTAGTAAAAGATGATATTGTTTCAGTACGGCCTTTGCACATCAAAGACGAAAAACTGAAAGAAAGAATGCGGGTATATTCTCAAAAAGTGATGAATTCCCGAAAGGAAACTAAATAAAATGATCTGTCAGGATAAGCGGTGGATTTGGCTGGAACCATCAAGGCTGCACCTGATAGCAAGAGTTTGTCAAGGAGCTGAACCTGACTGGAATCATGAAGAGCCCGGCAAAACATTTGCAGATACAATGCAGGATGATATTTCATTCTGTGTCTGTGGAAGCATTTGTTTTGCCGGCTTTTTTTGTTTTCTCAAAAATTTAAAAAAAAGTTGAGTTTTTAACCTGTAAAACAGGGCTTTTTCCTTTCGATATATAGAGGGCAAAGTTTCGTGTGCAAAAATCAGAGATGATACGGAGTTTTGTATGATATAGCCGAAGGAGGTAATTACATAGGAGCTGCGGGCTCCCGTTCAAAAAAAACGGGTGAGTTCGTGGCTAATTGTGATGAGTTTTTTATAGAGTTCATGGATCACCCGTAGCCGTAAGGCAGAAAGGTGGTCCATATGTTGACATTAAAAGAATTAAAGAAAGTAGTAAAAGTGGCAGGTATGACAAAGAGAGTCCCTTCTGAAAAGGCGTTAGAAAAAGAAGAGATTGTAGTAAAGGAAATTCTGAGTGGGGAATGTGATATTACCGTTTACGCAAATGGGTATGTGTTATACAGGGAAAACGGAAAGAAAACCATCTTTCCACTCCATTCCTGTAAAGATTATCAATACATGGATGTGAAGGAAGATCGAAGCATTATGAACGAAGAATTTTTTGACAACGAAAACTGGTACATTCGTCTGTTAATGGAAGCAACGGATCGTATGGAAATAAATCAGGCTAAAGTGGCATCAAACCATAGACTCGTTTCGTATAGCGATTATGCGGATGACAGGATCTTACTGCTAGATCCAGCTTCAGATCTTCTCGACCAGTATATTGAAAAAGAGGTGGTCCGCGATTTCTTAGGTTGTCTGACTGCCAGACAGAAAGAAATCATCCAGTTATTTTACTTTGAAGAAATGAATCAAGAGAAGATTGCGGACTATCTTGGAATCAGACAGCAGAGTGTTTGTGAAATGCTGCAAAGAGCACTTTCTGTCATGAAAAAACATGCAGATGCAGAAAAAAAATAAAAAAAATCAAAAAAAATTAAAAAGCACCCTGTAAAATAGGCCATTTTCCTTTCGTTATATGAAGACGTTTCTAAGAAACACTTCATGTACCTTGAAAAGAGAATAGCCTGCCCGGAGTGATACCTGCCTTGAATGTGCATTGTGCGTGTCCTGACAGAGAAAACGTTTTGGAGATATGGACTCTAAAACAGGAACGGATCCGGGGAAGAGAACAGGAAAACGCTTAAATCTTAAATAAAAAATAATTGTCTGAATCAAAATGAGGATGACAGTAGAAATCATATAGCGGTGTTTGTTTGAAAAGGCAGATACCGCCATATATTTGTGCTGTTATCTCAGCAAAGTGCTGACTGTCCCAAATAGCACAAGACTAGGAAAGGAGGGGATTATTTTCAGGAAAGAATGATGGAAAACGATGAACAAGTATAACGGATAAATAAGATTCAGAAGAAAGGAAGGATTTAAGAACATGAAAGTGAAACAAAAAGCAAAGCGGGTTGTATCCGGATTGCTGACAGCGGTCACTCTTTTATCTACGGTGTTATCACCAATCAACAGTTATGCTGCGGAGCTTCCGAAAGAAAGAAAACTGCCTCTTTTGGAAGAGGTACAAAGCCAGCTAGATGAAGATGAAATTGTTTTGGCAAAGGATCATCAAGTGGAAGTGGGAACAAGTTTTGACGTGAAAACAGATTTTACAGGGTTAGAGATCAAGGATTCAGCAAAGGTAAAGATTACTTTTGAGGAAGCAAAGAATGAGCAGGGAGAGGATTTTACAACATCCCACGCAGATACCTATAAAACTGTTTATTATGTAGAAACGGTCAATCAGGAACATCCGAATTATCAGATCAGCAGAAATGTAGTCGTAAAGGAAATAGAAAAAGAGAGTGAAAGTCCTTCAGCAGATGCAGAGCAATCCGAAACAAAAGAGACGGAAGAAGATAAGGAGGATTCAGAGAAGCCGTCAGAAATCCCAATAGAGACACCGGATGTATCAGAAGGAAATGCTGCTTTTGATGCTTTGGTAGAACAGATGACAGAGCAGGATACCTTTGATGAAGGATCGGGATTAGCATTACATGATGTAATGGAACAGGCAGTAGAACAAGGTGTTGATTTTAATGGAATGGAACCAGGTGAGATTACTACAATCAAAGCGATGGCTAGAACTGCAGGTGTAGGATCTCAGCAGGTAACTATTGAAAAAGGTCCAATATACCGATATGCAGACTACGGGCTTGGAACATATCTTACAGAGCCGTATTATATTTCTTATGGAAGTGTAAGAGCAACGGCTTATTGTATCCAGCCGGCAAAACCGGGACCAGAATCCGGCACTTATACAATCACAAAGCTGGCTGACAATCAGGCTCTTGCAAAGGTATGTTATTACGGTACCGATGCGGCAGGTGCAGAAAGTTATTTTGCGAACAAGCACAGTGATTTTTCAGCAGGAAAGAGATTTATTCTTGTCCATATGGCGGCGGCTTATGCTTATGGCAGTAGTGATGCGTTCTATGGAACCAATGCAACAGGACAGGAACTAGCAATGGATATTTACAATTATTGTGTAAAGAAGCCTGAGATACCGGATGTGTCTATGTCATTTTCCGATGCCAATGTAAAGGCTTATGTAGAAGGAAATACACAGCGTACAAAGGAAATCACATTCCATGCGGCAGGACAGCAGAGTGTGACGATCAGCCTTCCATCCGGAGTGCGTTTTCACAACGTAAGTACAGGAAGTACAAGCGCACCGGGAGCAAAGGTAACGATCCAAGGTGGCACAAAGTTTTACCTTTCTGCACCGCTTACACAGGCAAGTGATACTGCAGAAGTATTTGCTACAACCATGGCAGGCGGCCTGGAAAAAGATTATTCTGCGTATAAGCTGACAACGAATTCCAGTACCCAGGATCTTGCCTTTATTTTTGGAGAAGGTGTGGAAACAACAAATAAAGTAAGCCTGAATGTTACATGGACAAAGCAGGCGGAAATTGCGATTGTAAAAAATGATAAAGACACCGGAAACCATCTGGCAGGAGCCATTTATGGTGTTTACCGTGATAAGGAGTGTTCAGATCTGATCACGCAGATGCCAGCAACAGATAGCAAGGGCGGTTCTAAAGTAACGATTGAAAAAATACAGGATGTTGTGTATGTAAAAGAGATCCAGCCACCGGCAAATTATCAGGCAGATCCAACTGTTTATCCAGTAGATGTCAATATCGGTAAAACAAGTACAAAGAATGTTCTGAATGAACGTACTTATGCAAAGATCCATCTGATCAAAGAAGATGCACAAACAGGAGCAAATCCACAAGGAGATGCGACTTTAGAAGGTGCGGTGTATGGCCTCTATGCGAGAGAAAACATTGTACATCCAGATGGAACAACAGGAATTGTCCATAAAGCCGGTGATCTTGTATCTACCTTAAAAGTAGATCAGAAGGGAGATGCGGTGGTTAAAGACCTGTATCTTGGAAAATATTTTGTAAAAGAGATCCAGGCACCGGAAGGATATCTGTTAGACGAGACAGAGCATGATGTGGAATGTTCTTATGAAGGTGGCACAGTTCCAACGATAGAACGTACTGTGAAATCAACAGAACTTGTTATGAAACAGCCGTTCCAGATCATAAAAGCTGCGAACAATGGAGAAACGGATGCAGAGCTGTTAAAAGGTGCAGGCTTCAGCGCTTACTTAAAGAGCAGCCTGGAGAAAAAAGAAAATGGAAGTTATGATTTCTCCCATGCAGAGCCAGTCATCCTTACAGCAGATGGTAAAACGGAAATGTTCACAGATGAGAAAGGGTATGCGTGCAGTATTCCGCTTCCATACGGAACGTATATTGTACGAGAAACAACCACACCTCATAATTATAAACCGGTAGAGGATTTTGAGATTACCATCCGTGAAAACAATCCGGATAAACCGCAGGTTTGGAAGGTACTGCTGGATAAAGAGTTTTCTGCAAAGTTAAAGATCATCAAAAAAGATGATGAAACAAAGAAACCGGTGTTAGTAGCCGGTACAGAATTTAAAATTTATGATCTGGATCATAAGAAATATGTGGAACAGGTAACAACCTATCCTACGGTCACAGTCCATAAATCTTTCTTTACGGACAGCCAGGGATACCTGATCTTACCGAAACACTTAGAGATCGGGCACTATCGTATTGAAGAAGTGACAGCACCGGATGGATATGTTGTCAACAAAAACTATGTAGAGATCACCGTGGATTCGGATACTGCCTATGAAGTAGATGGAGTAAGTGGAGATGTGATCATTGAAGTTTCCTATGAAGATCAGCCGGTAAAGGGAAATCTTATTGTGTATAAGAAAGGTGAGATGCTTTCTGGTTTTGAGAATGACTTTATCTATGAGGAACAGTATCTTTCCGGAGCAGAATTTGAAGTAAGAGCTGCAGAAGATATCTGTACTCCGGATCATCAGAAAGATGCAGATGGAAACCGTATCGTACTTTATGCAAAAGATACGCTCGTGGCAACGATCACAACGGGAGAGAGTGGAAAAGCTGTAGCAAAGGATCTTCCTCTTGGAAGATACTATGTAGTGGAAACTAAGGCACCGGAAGGATTTGTATTAAATCCAGAACCGGTAACGGTTGCATTAACATATCAGGATCAGGAAACACCAGTCGTTGAAGCAGAAGCAATGGTAGGAAATGACAGACAGAAGGTATCAATTTCCGTAGAAAAACAGGATATAGAAAACGGGCAGGTATTATCCGGAGCTTTGTTTGGCATCTATAACAAGAAAGATATCCAGGCAAATGGAAAAGTTCTTGTGAAAGCAGATACCTTATTACAGGAAATGACATCCGATGAGAACGGTATGGCAACATGCACCCTGGATCTTCCATTTGGAGAATACTATGTAAAAGAATTAAAAGCGCCGGAAGGTTTTGTTTCTTCGGATGAGGTGCTGGAATTTGTTGCAGAGTATCAGGGACAGGAGACAAAGCTTGTTTTCTTACAGACTGTAAAGAAAAATGAACCAACTACAGCAGAATTCACAAAGTCTGATCTGACTACAGGCGTAGAGCTGGAGGGTGCAAGATTGAAGGTCATGGATAAAGATGGAAATGTTATCGATGAATGGACATCTGAAAAGGATAAGCCACATGTGATCAAGCGTCTGGTTGTCGGAGAAACCTATACCCTTCATGAAGAATTTGCTCCATATGGTTATCTGAAAGCAACGGATGTGACATTTACGGTCAAAGATACTGCCGAAGTACAGAAAGTGGAAATGAAGGATGAAGTACCAAAAGGACTTTTGATCATCAACAAAAAGGGAGAATTTTTAGAGAAGATCACCCTTTTGGATAATGTGAAAGGAACGGTAGAACATTTCTTTGAATATATCACAGGAAACTTAAGTGAAGTCACTTTTGAAGTCTATGCTGCAGAAGATATCAAGGCTGCGGATGGTGTAAGCGCAAACCATTATAAGAAAGATGAGCTGGTAGGCACGATCACAACCGATGAAAAGGGAATCGCAAAAATGGAAGACCTTCCGGTAGGAAAATATTATGTGAAGGAAGTGAAAACGGCACATGGTTTTGTACTGGATGGAGAGCCTAGATTTGTGGATCTGACCTATCGCGATCAGGATACGCCAGTGGTTACTTTTGATGAAGAATGGCAGAACAACCGCCAGAAGATAAAAGTAACTGTCCTTAAAAAAGCAAAGGATACAGACCGTATGCTGGAAGGTGCGATCTTCGGGTTATTTACAAAAGAAGAGATCAAAAGCAGAGATGGAAAAGTCCTGATGGAAGCCGGAACGCTGATCGAGCAGAAAACAACGGATGAAAATGGACAGATCCTTTTCAAAGCAGATCTTCCAGTAGATGGAACTTATATCGTAAAAGAAATCTATGCTCCGGATGGTTTTGTGACATCGAAAGAAGAAAAGGAATTCTCTTTTGAGTATGGAAAACCAGAAGAAGCCGAGGTTTCCTATGAGTTTGTTTTTGAAAATGAGCCGACAACGGTAGAACTTACGAAAACAGACCTTACCACAGGAAAAGAACTTCCGGGGGCACATCTGAAGGTGACAGATGAAGACGGAAATGTAATCGATGAGTGGGTATCTACAGAGAAAGCTCATGTGATCAAAGAGCTGACAGTTGGAAAATCCTATACGATGACAGAGACAAAACCGGCAGATGGATATGTAACTGCAGAGAGCATTACCTTTACAGTAGAAAATACTGCAGAAATCCAGAAACAGGAGATGAAAGATGATGTGACAAAGGTATTGATCTCGAAACAGGATATTGCAGGAAAGGAACTTTCAGGTGCAAAACTGACCATCTTGGATGAAGAAGGAAATGTGATTGAAAGTTGGACTTCAACAGAAGAGGCACATTATATAGAGATGCTTCCAATCGGAACATATACGCTCCGAGAAGAGACAGCACCGGAAGGATATCTGATTGCAAAGGATGTGGTATTTGAAGTAAAAGATACCGCCGAAGTGCAGAAGGTTGTTATGGTTGATGAGGAAAAACCAAAGGAAAGCACTCCGGAAGGTGGAAAACCGTCGAAAGATGCACCTAAGACTGGGGATAACTCCAATTTGCTTTTATGGCTGATCGTGCTTGGAATGAGCTTAAGTGGAGTGGTAGTCCTTGGAAGAAAAATAAAGAAGAAACGGGATTGCCCTTGCTCTGCGGGAAACACACAAGGACGATTTTTTCAGCGTCCCAGAGGATAACCCGCTAAAAGAAATGCTGGAAACTGCTGGTGAAATCGTCAGCCAGGACAGCGACACGGAACAAGCGTACTTGGCGTTTATCTGCAAACGGCTCAAGCTGAATTTTAGGAAGCTGTCAGTAGAAGAACGGAAGTGGCTGAAAAAGATTGCGGAAAAATCCGACTTGCTGAAGAATCCAAAACCGCAGAGAGGACGAAGATAAAAAATGCCTGAACGGCGGTTCTGGTTTTTCAGAACCACCATCCAGGCATTTTGTTTAGTAATAGAAAAAGGTGCAGTTGATTATTGCGTATTGTCAATCTCTCTCAAACCGGGTAGTAAAAATACGGCAAGCGCAACGATGATAATGCCAATTCCGCAAATGACAAACCATTTCTCAACTCCCAGCCGCTCCGCCAGAGGCCCGGAAATGACAAGGCCAAACGGCATGGCGAGGGAAGCGGCGCTTGTCAGTAGAGAAAAAACTCTCCCCAGATATTCTGGTTTGACCGTTTCTTGAAAAATCGCATTTTGCACACCGTAAAATGGAGCGGAAATTCCCATAACAGTACAGCACACAACAAAGACAAGAAATGCGTCTGGCGGCAAAAGCCCGGAGAGCATATTGCTAACGCCCATCAGGAGAACGGAAAGACCGATGGTGTACCGCCGTTTCTTAAAACCGCCCCAAATGCTCAGAATGACTCCGCCAAGCAGCATACCAACCGCAAAAGCAATTTCAGCGGCAGAGGCATGGGCCGGTGTTCCTTTGAAGTATGACATACAGATGAGAGGAAAAAGCGTACTGATTGGCATATAAAAGAACATATAAATTACACCAATCCAGAGCAGAGCAAAGAGGCCCCTGTTTTGCTTTAATACCACATACCCCTCTTTCATATCCTGTAAAAACTGTTGTCTTTTCGTTTCTGGACATAGTTCAGGCGTTGGTATGGACGAAATCGCAACAGTCACACAGGCAAGGATTGCACCCACAATATCTAACAATATAATTGCATTAAGAGGCCAAACAGCATATAAAAACGCTGCGGCAGCTGGACTGATAATCGCACTTACTGCTTGCATGGTCTGCGTGTAACCAGCGCATTTTGTAAGTTCCTCTTTTGGCACAATCATAGGTGTTGCTGCGCTGAATGCTGGAGAATGAAAAGCAGTTCCCGCACTTCGGATTAACAGGACAACCATAATAGACCATACGGGCAATTCCATGTAAAACGCCACCAGCGCCAGAATACCGCCAGCGGCGGCAATTATCAAATCCGCACCAATCATTACGCTTTTACGGCTGTGCCGGTCAACAAAAGCACCTGCAAACGGGCCTAAACAGGCTTGCGGCAAAAATCCAATCAGTGTTGCCGCCGTCAATATGATTGCAGAATTAGTTTTCGCAACCAAATAAAAGATAATGGCCATTTGCAAAATACCGCTGCTAATAAAGGATATTGCTTGTCCGGCAAGAAGTGTAAAATAAGTTTTTCTCCATGAATTGTTGTTTTGGGTCATAATGCGAACCTCCTTTTTTATTGCATTGTTCCTTTGTTTCTGCAATAAAAAGCAGGCGTTGTCCCACAGAGAGGGCAGACGCCTGCATAACAACAAAGCACGAAAAAACACCACGATACAGTTCAAAGACTGCTCGTGTCAAACCTACGTGTTCCTTTGCATACGCACGCAAAAAAAGCCCACCATCATGTGGAAAGGTACTTCTACTTTTTATTGCTTATTAGCGTACACAAATTAACACACGTAAGCCTCCTTCCAATCTCAAACTGTCGCACAGTATAACACACATCCGATAGACTTGTCAACCATTTTTAACCTTGTTTTCCATCTTGTTTTTCCATCTCTTACGGGCAGTAGCAAAGCCAGGCGAGCCAGTCAACGGTCAAGATGAACGGCGCTTTCAGCGCCGCCGTTGACAGTCTCGCCCGTCTTTGCTAATGGGTAATCAAGGCGGGAAAGCCATTTTAGGGCTTTCCCGCCCATTTCAATTTTGGGAGAAGAAAGGCCCCAAAATGAACGAGTGCGGCCAAACACTTTTAGGGATTGGCCACCTTGTCCACCCATCCAGCGGGGCGGCGGGGAACGGTCAAGGCCGGGCGTCAGCCCATTCATTTCAGCCTTGACGGTTTCCTGCCGTCCTGCTACTTTTCCCGGAGTGTGGCCACACATCTGGTCACGGTGTCCAGAGCTTTGGGACTTTTTGTCCCATAGGCCGGGGGCGGAGGACGAGGGACGGGGGCTTTCATAATACGCCCTGTCTGCTGCTGAAATCAGCCCTTTGTTTCCGGCTTACCAGCCCCAAACAAAGCCCTGCTTTCCTGCCGCGTCAAATGCCCTTGCCCTCCCCGGCGGCAACGGTATTTTCAGGGCAACGCCGACAGAGCGTATAACACACTACACTTTGCTCCGCAAAGTCGTGTGCCAAATGGGGCGCTGCCCCCTTTGGAAACCCCCGCAACAAACAGGTGCTATGCACCCAGCCGGGAGCATAGCGCCGTTTGTTGTCAGCAGCCCGTTTCACGGTCTGCGTGTAGTTCCTTGTAAACTGACCTAAAGAACACGCAAAATATTTGAAGAAAACATCTTTTGATGATAATGAAAGATATGTAAGGCTATCTACTTGTACTTCAGAGAGTACAAACGGCAGACATCTTCTAATTGGAAGAATTTTAGAAAATACTGCTGATGAAAAAGGAGAACCGCAATATGAAGAAAAATAGACAGATACTTGTGTTAGCTGCTCTATTGTTTGGTTTCTTGTGTTTTCCTGCTGATAAAGTTTTAGCTGCGTCAAATGTAGTAGAGGTTCCGTTAACAGTTAAGCAAAATTTTGAAGAAAATAGCAATGAAAAAGGAATTGATCTTACTGGAACTTATGAATTTCGTGCATTAGACATAGGCATTCCTATGCCGGGAGATTCTGATAACGACAGACATGTTTTTGTACTTGATGGTAATAATGCGGAAAAGATGATTTCATTGCAGTTCCAGCATGGCGGAGTATACCGTTATCATTTGGTTCAAACAAGTAAGGATAAAGAAAATTATACATATGATAGAAGTTCTTATATTATAGCTGTTTATATCAAAAACGGAGAAAATGGGAAATTGGTTCCACAAGTAATTGCAGAAAAAAATGATGGTAAGAAGTATGGAGAATTAATGTTTTACAATTCATATAATAAGAAGGTTGACAATCCTTCAAAACCTTCAAAACCATCAAAACCGGCAGAACAGGTACAAACAGGGGACAGCACAGATATAAAATTGCATGTAATGATTCTTTCCCGCCACCGGCACTAAGAACAGCGCGGGCAACAGCAGGAAAGCGGTACAGACCAGCCCCCAGGGTATGGACACCTGCTGGGCTACCAGCCCCACAATAGGCCCGCCGATGATCTGCCCGAAAGAGTCCAGCTGTCCGCTGGTGGAAAAGACTGTGGCGCGCATTTTCTCATCCACATGGTCGTTCATCCAGGCGGCCAGCACAGGCTCCTTGATGGTGCGCATAAGCCCCGCCAGCAGGAACACCAACAACATGAACCAAAAGCTCCGCCCCACCGCGAAGAGAACCAGGCACAGGATATACCCGGCGCTGGTGGACATGACCACACTGGTTCGGCTGACAGTCCCTTTTTTCTCCATGCGGGCGATGAGCAACTGAGAAGCCAGAATACCTAAGCCGCTGCCGATAAGACTGATAACACCGAACCAAGTGACGCTGTTCAGCGGCCCGATAACGGGTATTACCGTGTCATCCAGAAAATGAGCGGTGGAGAGCCGGTCAAAGCCTTCACTGGCAAGTCCCCCGCATAGTGTGATTGCTAAGAGCGCCAGCAACACAGGTGCGCCTTTCACAAAGCCCAGGTTGAGCTTGAACAGGCAGACAAAGTCTTTAAGCAAGCCCTGCCGTTCCTCAATAGCAGGGGAGAAGTTGGTTTCTGGCATGATGCGAACCAACACCAGCCCCAACAACAAGCACAAACTGCCCCCCAAGATGACAGGCATTTGCAGGTTTATGTTTCCCAGCAGTGTGCCCAGCACCACGCCCAGAACGCCGCCGATTTGCCCCATTTGACTGCCCCGCAGGAACACCTTGTCTATGGGTTTGTCCTCTTCCTCCGAGGCAATCCACGCCTCCAGAGCGCCGGTGATGAAGGTATCACCGCAACCCCAGACAACCTGGGCCAGCAGAACCGGCGCGAACCACGGTAGCGCACCCTCCATCAGAAAGCCCAGGCCGTAGAGGAACATTCCAATCAGCACCGAGCGCCGACGGCTATACAAATCCGCCACCACACCGGTGGGTATCTCGAACAGAAAGCAGGAGGTCTCCAGAACCGTCCCTACCAGGACAAGCTGGAAAGCATCCAGCTGCACCACCTCCAGGTGGTACACGATGGAAAGCACTGTGGACATATTGAAAGATGCAAAATGATGTTTGATAAGGAGTATTGTTTGTAATATTTAAGATTAAACAAGATGTCCAACATTACAATTCTTGTTTCGTCGGTATTTCTCCTGCAGATTCGCTGACTGATCATATGTTTCCACTCATAAGGTGTAGCGCAGATGATCAGAATATTTCTTAAAGCATGGGGGAGGGCATATCCGGCAGAATCATGATGAAATCCCACAGAACACAATTCCTGATAACATCTGAGATCCGATAAGCAGCTTTGCAGATAGAGATCAATGTATCTCTGTTCGGAAAAAAGGATTTCATATGGGATCGCAAATGCAGCTTTTTCTGAATAGTTGCTATATTGCAGAGATGCACTCATGAAATTTACTTCATTTTGATGACGGGTGATCTGTGCAAGAAAACGTCTGCTTGCCCCTACGATCGCAACGGTGATCACCGTAAATTTCTGTACAGTTGGGTGAGGAAGGCTGGCAATCCGATCTACGGTTTTATCTGTAAAAGATTTCTGATAAAGAGCCATAAGATCATCCATGTTTTGAATGGAATGCCCCTGTTGGGTAACCCCAGCTTAAAGAGCTCCTTACAAATTACGGAAAGATTGCCTTAATCTGGTTTGATACGCCGCTCAGTACAACAAAAGAGCAGAGCCGTGAACTGTTTGATACGATAAAATCCATTCAGCCGGACTGCATTGTAAGCGGAAGAATTGGAAATGATTTAGGAGAATATATGACAACCAGTGATAACTTCCTTCCACGTCTTTCCTACGAAGGAGACTGGGAGCTTCCCGCTACCTTAAACGATACATGGGGATATAAAATAGAAGATGAAAACTTTAAAAATCCGGATGAAGTTATCCGCCTGCTTTTAAAAGTAGTGAGCAGAGGGGGGAATTATCTTCTGAATATCGGCCCTGACGGAACAGGAGCAGTACCAAAGGGAAGCTTGGATGTTTTAAATGAAGTAGGCAAATATGTAAAAGAAAACGGCGAGGGAATTTTCAAAACAAAGGCAATGCCATATTAACCTTATGAATTGGACTGGGCGGAGCTTACCAGAAAGGAGTATAAGCTCTATGTGCATGTATTGAAGAAAAGAGAGTATATCGAACTTCCCAATATTGCCAATCATTCTGTAAGCGCCAGAGTTCTAAAGAATGACAGAGCTTTAGAGCCACAGAATACATTAAACTGTGAAGGAACACCTACCATAGTTATTCATCTGCCGAAGGATATGTGGAAGGAAACAAATTACTGTGTGGAAATCAGTCTTCAGGAAGAAGACTTGGAATTCTTGTCCTTATAATGTCGAAGAAATTCCTCCTGTTCCTTGTCTGAACGTTCTTTATCAAAGCTTGTCTTGAGGGATTTAACCGCCAGTTACGAAAAGTCACAAAATCCAAGACTGTATTTCCTTCTGATGCAGTCTGTTGAAAATGCTGTATCTGGCGATGACGGATATCACAAAAAAATGGACTGGTCATCGTCAGGACTGGGGTCAGATTCATTCACAGCTTGAAATATTTTTTGAAGAAAGACTGTCTGGATTATAAGCAGCGGCAAGACAAAAAGGGCTGGTAAAGCCAGTCCTTCTTGACATGTCCTGAAACTGCATTATAATACAAGAAAGGGCAGAACCCAAAAAAATCGGCTCTGCCCAAAGTAACTAACAACATATCTTATATCAGTTTTTCAATTTACACAAAACTTGAAACGGTTTCATATAGATGTTGGCGGTATATCCTTCGGCAAACTCTATCAGGTCAGCGTCAATTTCAAAGCTGTTAATCAATATATTGAATGATGAATACGGAATATTTGCACATAGAACGACAGTCACAAAAGATATTGCGGCTCTTCAGGAGTTTGGAATGGACATTGTTACTATCCATTCTACTCAGAGCAAATATTTTGTAGCCAGCCGTAAGTTTGAATTGCTGGAATTGAAACTGCTGATAGACGCAGTGGAGTCATCGAAGTTCATTACAAAAAAGCGAAACTCTGATTGAGAAGATACATACGATGACCGGTCCGGGACAGGTGGCAAAGTTGAAGCGTAATAATTATGTGTTCAATCGAATTAAGCCGGATTAAAGAAAAAGGTTCTGAAGAATAAGGGCGAAATTTATAAGCTCAGTCCGTATAAACTTCTCTGGTGTGGGGACTATTATTATGTTCTCAGGCGAAAAAGTCCTTGTGGATTTACGGTGTGATAACAGCCTGATGAAAACAACGCTGATACAGAGAAATTGGCTCCTTGGTTATAGAATTGCAAGTGAAGAATTGCAGGGTGAGGATAGGGCAAAATATGGAGCTGAAATTATAAAAAAGTTAGCAAAAGAATTATCGGCTGAATATGGAAAAGGTTATACAAAGTCGAATCTATATAGCTTTTATTCTTTCTATAAGACCTATCCTGAAATTTTCCAGACACCGTTTGGAAAATCTGTTGGACTACTGTCTTGGTCGCATTATGCAGCATTATTACAGGTTAAAGATGAGGCAGCTCGTGATTGGTATGAGAAAGAAGCAGTAGAACAGACTTGGAGTGTCCGTACTTTGCAGAGAAACATTTCTTCTCAGTATTATTACCGTATGCTCAAGACACAGAAAAAAGAGCTTGTAGAAAGTGAAATGAAGGAACTGACAGCACCGTATCAAAATGATAAGTTGGAGTTTATCAAAAATCCGGTAGTTGCAGAGTTTTTAGGATTTTCTCAGAATACAGATTTTACAGAGAGTGACCTTGAGAAAAGTATCCTTTCCAATTTGCAGAAATTCTTGATGGAGCTTGGAAAGGGATATGCTTTTGTGGCAAGGCAACAGCACATTCATACGGAGAAGCAGGACTATTATATCGACCTTGTATTTTACAATTACATACTGAAATGCTTTGTCCTCATCGACCTGAAAACAGAGAAGATAACACATCAAGATGTAGGACAGATGGATATGTATATCCGTATGTATGATGAATTGAAACGTAGTGAGGGTGATAACCCAACAATCGGTATTGTTCTTTGTTCCGATACAGATGATGATATTGCCCGTTATTCTGTTATGCATGGCAATGAACAATTATTTGCTTCCAAGTACAAATTATACCTGCCGACAAAAGAAGAACTGAAAGCGGAGATTGAAACTCAAAAGGCAATGTTTTATCTTCAGCAGCAGGATAGTGAAGAAAAAGAAACAGAATAGAATTTGTGCAGACGGTCTGCACAAATTGCAAAATTAAAGTTCGTTGAACAAAAAAGCCTTTATGGGCGGAAATTTTCAATGAAAATATTGAAGAATATGTATCACTTCCTACTGCTATTTTCGGCAAAGGAGATTTCTTCATATTAAGAGCAAGCGGTCAGTCTATGATTGAAGCTGGAATTGATGACGACGACCTTGTGGTTGTCAAAAAGCAGGTGGAAGTCAATGAGGGCGATATAGTAGTTGCCCTTGTGGATAATCAGAATACATTGAAACGTTACTTCCGAGATGATGAGAATAAGAAAATCATTCTCCATCCGGAAAATAAGAAGATGAAAGACATCATTTGTAGATGAATGCTGCATTCAGGGTGTGGCTTGTCACATCATCAAAGAACTATAACAGAGGACAGACGAATGAGAACACTTGAAGGAATTCGCTATCTAATCAATTTGGATAGTGCGGAAATACAACAGAACTTTAAAGTTAAGAGATAAGTGTAAGTAAAAAGAAAAAGGAGAGAACGAAATGAAACTGACAATGAGTGGAATCAAAAATCGTGAATTATGGGAAAAAGCAGGAATTAAACTTCCTAAATATGATGTGGAAAAGGTTTGCCAAAAAGCGAAAGAGAAACCAGTCTGGGTGCATTTTGGAATAGGGAATATTTTCCGCATTTTTATCGGAGGCATTGCAGACGGACTTCTGGAAGAGGGAGAATTAGACAGAGGTATTACTTGTGTAGAAACCTTTGATTATGATGTTGTAGACAAAATTTATGAACCATTTGATAATCTCGGTTTGAGTGTTCTGTTACATGGAAACGGCACACGAGAATATAAAGTACTTGGTTCCTTGGCGGAAGCAGTTAAAGCGATTTCTTCAGATTCCGCTCAATGGAAACGGTTGAAGGAAATTTTTTGTTAGTCCTTCGTTACAAATGGTTACTTTTACTATCACGGAAAAAGGGTATGCATTACAGAAGGCGGATGGAACAAGGTTCCCATTTGTAGAATCCGATATTCAGAATGGACCGGACAAAGCAGTTGGCGCAATGGCAATTGTGACAGCAATGCTTTATGAAAGATATAAAGCAGGAAAGTATCCGTTAGCTTTGGTATCTATGGATAACTGTTCTCATAATGGAGCTAAACTTCGCGAATCAGTAATGGTAATGGCAGAGGAATGGAAAAAAGCCGGATTTGTAGAAGCAGGATTTACCGATTATGTAAGTAATGAAAAAGTTGTTGCTTTTCCATGGACCATGATTGATAAAATCACTCCACGTCCGAGTAAACAGATTGCAGATGATCTGGAGGCATTAGGAGTAGAAAATATGCAGCCGGTAATTACCGGAAAAAGAACTTACATAGCTCCATTTGTAAATGCAGAAAAACCACAGTATCTGGTAATTGAAGATAGTTTTCCAAATGGCCGTCCTGCTTTGGAAAAAGGTTTTGGAGTTTATATGGCAGATCGAGAAACAGTAAATTTATCAGAACGTATGAAAGTAACAGTATGTTTAAATCCAGTACATTCTGCGACAGGTCCTCTTGGTGTGGTTTTGGGATACGATTTATTTGCTCATATGCTGAATACGAATGCAGATATGCTGAAAATGGCACGCATGGTTGCATATGATGAAGGACTTCCGGTAGTGCCGGATCCGGGAATTCTTTCCCCTCAGGAATTTGTAGATGAACTTTTCAAGGATCGCTTCCCAAATGAATATCTGGGAGATACAAATCTTCGTCTTGCTGTAGATGTGTCACAAATGGTAGGTATCCGTTTTGGTGAAACAATCAAAGCGTATGTGGCTAAATACGGAGATGCTTCACGATTGACAGCAATTCCTCTTGGAATAGCAGGCTGGCTTCGTTATATGTTGGGTGTAGATGATTATGGAAAGAAATATGAACTTGCCCCGGATCCGATGAAGGAAGAAATTCAGGACCAGTTAAAAGATATTGTGGTAGGACAGCCTGAAACCTTTAAAAATCAGTTGAAACCAATTCTTTCTAATGAACGTATTTTCTTTATAAATATTTATGAAACAGGTCTTGGTGAAAAGATTGAAATCATGTTCCGTGAAATGATTAGCGGACCGGGGGCGGTAAAGGAAACCATTCATAAATATGTAGGAAGGAAAACTGGACAATACTAAAACCAAAAAGGCTGCATAGAAAATACAAAATATCTCGTATTTTCTATGCAGCGCATTTTTTACTGATAAAATCCGGAAATAACTCAGAACTTAAAGGTATCCTTAAGCTGTGCCCATTTCTGATCCTTGTCGCTTAAATTCAGAGCAGTGCCGTCCTCCAGAGTATATCCCCTGGCAGAAGCAGTTCCCTGATATTCACCCTTAAGCTGTGGCCATTCGATGCCGATTTCCGGGTCATTCCATGCCAGACCGCCTTCATCGCCGGGGTGATAGAAGTCAGTTACCTTGTAGCAGAATTCAGCTACATCGCTGAGTACCAGAAAGCCGTGTGCAAAACCTTCGGAAATATAAAACTGTTTTTTGTTTTCCTCAGATAATTCGATTCCAAACCATTTTCCATAGGTTTCGCTGCCGCTTCTCAAGTCTACAGCCACGTCAAAAACAGTTCCCTTGATGACGCGAACCAGCTTTCCCTGTGGAAATTCCTTCTGGAAGTGCAGACCTCTTAACACGCCCTTTGTAGAGCAGGACTGGTTGTCCTGTACAAACTTCATGGTAAGGCCGGCTTCTTCCATATCTTTCTGATTATAAGTTTCCATAAAGTAGCCTCTGGAATCGCCGTGTACGGCAGGTTCGATGACATACAGCCCCTCAATCGGGCATTTGCTTACTTTAATCTGTCCCATATCTGTCTGCTCCTTTTCTCAGTCTTTTTGTTATGTTTAAAATTCGATTTCCTTTAAGTAACGTTTCACAGCGTCCTGCCAGGTTGGAAGAGGAGTGAAGCCGTTTTCTGCCAGCTTACTCTTATCCAGGCGGCTGTTAAACGGACGCTTTGCCTTAGAGGCACCGTATTGGGCTGTGGTGACAGGCTTTACGGTTACTTTTTCATATTCAGAATGTCCGGCTTCCACTGCCTGGCGGAAAATTTCCTTGGCAAAGTCAGCCCAACTGATGTAGCCGCCTTCGTTTGTGGCATGATAGTAGCCATATTTTTCTGTTTCAATCATATCTACCAGAAGTGTTGCCAAATCCAATGTATAGGTTGGTGTTCCAATCTGGTCATCAACAACAGTAAGCAGCTCATGTGTTTTTCCCACGTTCAGCATAGTTTTGATGAAGTTTTTGCCGTTTTTGCCAAATACCCAGGCAATGCGGACAATGAAATATTTTTCCAGTGTTTCGGACACAGCCAATTCGCCAGCCAGCTTGGTTTCTCCATACACATTTAATGGTTTGTAATCCTTGCAGTCCGGCAGCCAGGGTTCTGTTCCCTGCCCGTCAAAGACATAATCTGTGCTGATGTAAACCATTTTACAGTCCAGCTCTTTGCAGACATCAGCAATGTATTTTGTTCCGTCCGCATTGATTGCGTGAACAAGGGGCTTTTTGTCTTCATCTTCGGCTAAATCCACAGCCGTCCATGCAGCACAGTGAACCACAACGTCAGGCTTTGTTTTCCGCAGAATTTTTTCCACACAGGAGCGGTCTGTGATATCCATCTGTACATAAGGCATGGTTTCCACAGCCGTTCCGTCAGAAATGCCGCTGTATACTTCTTTGATATCAGAGCCAATGCCTTCATAGCCGCGTTTTGCCAGTTCGTTCATCACATCATGTCCAAGCTGTCCTGCAACACCTGTAACTAAAACCTTCATTTAGATTCCCTCCTGTTTAGCGGTTTCCATACATCTTTTCATAGTAATTCTGATATTCGCCGGAAATAATGGTTTCCCACCATTCTTTGTTGTCCAGATACCACTGGATTGTTTTCTTGATGCCATCTGCAAATTTTGTTTCCGGCAGCCAGCCCAGCTCGTTGTGAATCTTGGTTGGGTCAATGGCATAGCGCATGTCATGTCCCTTTCTGTCTGCCACATAAGTAATCAGGCTTTCCGGTTTGCCAAGTTCTTTACAGATGATTTTTACAATATCAATGTTAGTCATTTCGTTGTGACCGCCGATGTTATAAACTTCGCCTACGCGTCCTTTATGGATAATCAGGTCAATGGCCTTGCAGTGATCTTCTACATACAGCCAGTCACGGACATTTTCACCTTTTCCGTATACTGGAAGAGGTTTGTCATTTAAAGCATTGGCAATCATTAACGGAATGAGTTTTTCCGGGAAATGATAAGGACCGTAGTTGTTGGAGCAGCGGCTGATTGTCACAGGCAGACCGTAGGTGCGGTGATAAGCCAATACCAGAAGGTCTGCGCCGGCCTTGGAAGAGCTGTAAGGGCTGCTGGTATGAATCGGTGTTTCCTCTGTGAAGAATAAGTCCGGGCGGTCTAATGGCAAATCGCCGTATACTTCGTCAGTGGAAACCTGATGATAACGCTGAATACCATATTTGCGGCAGGCGTCCATAAGTACGGCAGTTCCTTTGATGTTGGTGTCCAGGAATACTTCCGGATTTTCGATAGAACGGTCAACATGGCTTTCAGCAGCGAAGTTTACAACCATGTCCGGGTGTTCTTCTTCAAATAATTTATAAACAGCTTCTCTGTCTGTAATGCTTTCTTTTACAAAACGGAAATTCGGGTTGTCCATAACAGGTGCAAGTGTGGATAAGTTACCTGCATAAGTCAGGCAGTCCAGACAAACGATCCTGTAGTCCGGGTACTTGTCCAGCATGTGAAAGATAAAGTTGCTTCCGATAAATCCGGCTCCGCCGGTTACAATAATAGTCATAATAAAATCTCCTTATCTGTTTTTAATTTTATTCCCATTGGGGATAGAATATGTTTTATATCAATATTTTAGTGCAGGCTGTCCAGATATTTTCCGTCCAGAACGTCTTTTAAATACTGACCGTACTGGTTTTTCTTTAATACTTCGTAAACCTTCAGCACATCTTCTTTTGTAATCCAGTTATTTAAGTAGGCGATTTCCTCCAGACAGGCAATTTTGCGGTGCTGGTGGTCTTCAATGGTTTTTACAAAGTTGGTGGCTTCCACAAGGCTTTCGTGTGTTCCGGTATCCAGCCAGGTAAAGCCCTGTCCCAGAAGTTCTACATTTAAGCTGCCGTCTTCCAGATAGATGCGGTTTAAGTCTGTGATTTCCAGTTCGCCTCTGGCGCTTGGCTTCAGATTTTTTGCATATTCCACGACTTTGTTGTCATAGAAATAAAGTCCTGTAACACAGTAGTTGCTCTTCGGGTGCTCCGGTTTCTCTTCAATGGAGATCGCTTTGCCTTCGTGATTGAATTCTACAATACCGAAACGTTCCGGATCGTCTACATAATAGCCGAATACAGTTGCGCCCTTGCCTGTTTCTGCATTTTCCACAGCTGCTTTTAAACGCTTTTTCAGGCCGTGTCCGGCAAAAATATTGTCACCCAGTACCATGGCAACAGAATCATTTCCAATAAATTCTTCACCAATGATAAAGGCCTGTGCCAGTCCGTCCGGGCTTGGCTGTACGGCGTAGGAAAGCTGTACGCCGAACTGATGACCGTCCCCTAAAAGTTCCCGGAAACGTGGGGTATCCTGTGGTGTGGAGATAATGAGGATTTCACGGATTCCTGCATTCATCAGCACAGACAGAGGGTAGTAAATCATAGGTTTGTCGTAAATAGGAAGTAACTGCTTGGAAGTTACCATGGTCAAAGGGTAAAGGCGGGTTCCTGAGCCGCCGGCTAAGATAATACCTTTCATAATGAAATCTCCTTTTGTGTTTTATAGTTTCGTCTAGCTTCTGCGTTTATGATACTTCTATTATAAAGGGTGACGTAACGTAATGTGCAAGGGGTTTTTGTAATATTCATCAAAATTTTATAAATGTATTTTGCTTGACGAATTCCTTCAAAATATGGATAATAGAACCTGACTGACAAGACAGTAAGCAAGACAGTGAATGTCAAAAGGAAGGAGAACTTATAGAATGAAAGAATTTTTGAAAAGAAAGAATATTATCTTTTCGGCAAAAAGATACGGCATTGATGCCTTGAGCGCCATGGCGCAGGGATTGTTTGCTTCTCTGCTCATCGGTACGATTATCAGTACCCTGGGAGAGCAGCTTGGCATTGATATTCTGGTAACAGTGGGGAATTATGCCAAAGGGGCAACCGGAGCGGCTATGGCAATTTCTATCGGCTACGCACTGCAGTGTCCGCCTTTGGTGCTGTTTTCCCTGGCAGCAGTAGGTATGGCGGCCAACGAGCTTGGAGGTGCAGGAGGCCCGCTGGCAGTGTTGATTGTAACAATTTTTGCAGCAGAGGCAGGTAAACTGGTGTCCAAGGAAACGAAAATTGATATTATCGTAACCCCTCTTGTAGCAATCGCAACTGGTGTGCTGTTGTCACTGTGGTGGGCGCCTGCCATTGGCTTTGCGGCAAGCAGTGTGGGAAATGCCATTATGTGGGCAACAGAACTGCAGCCCTTCTTCATGGGAATCCTGGTATCAGTAATCGTGGGAATTGCTCTGACACTTCCTATCAGCAGCGCGGCCATCTGCGCGGCGCTTTCCCTCACCGGTCTGGCAGGCGGAGCGGCAGTAGCAGGCTGCTGTGCCCAGATGATAGGCTTTGCGGTGATGAGCTTTAAAGAAAATAAATGGGGCGGTCTTTTTGCACAGGGTATTGGAACCTCTATGCTTCAGATGGGAAATATTGTAAAGAATCCGAAAATCTGGCTTCCGCCTACTTTGGCCTCTGCTATTACAGGCCCCATTGCTACCTGCCTTTTCCACATGGAGATGAACGGAGCAGCGGTGGCTTCCGGAATGGGAACCTGCGGTTTTGTAGGACAGATTGGCGTATACACTGGCTGGGTACAGGATGTGGCCAGCGGTGTCAAGGCAGCCATTACACCTATGGATTGGATTGGCATGCTCCTTGTCTGCTTTGTGCTTCCGGCAGTGCTTACCTGGATGATTGCCATACCGTTCAGAAAGAAAGGCTGGATTGGTGAAAACGATCTGAAACTAGACTTATAAATAGCCTTATAAATCCTCCGGATGCTCCTGGGTAAGATTCAGGTGTGACTGGCGGTAGGCTTTTGGTGTCATGTTGGTGATACGTTTGAAAAGCCTTGTAAAATAGTGAATATCTCCAATACCGCAGCGCAGGGCAATGGACTTAATGGGAACCTCTGTATTTTCCAGCAGTATTTTGGCATGGGAAATGCGGAGGTTGTTTACATAATCCGTCAAAGAAATTCCCATTTCCTTAGAAAACAGAGAAGAGAGATAGCTGGCATTGACCCCCAGATGCTCAGAAAGGGATTTCAGGGTCAGGTCTGCCCCAAGGTCTGTTTCAATATAGGCAAGTACACGCCTTAAAAGAGGAGAGTGTACTTTTGGCTGGTGTTCCTTTACAATCCGGCAGTATCCCAGAACAATTTTTCGCTGAGCAGCCACGCATTGCTCAACAGTCGTGAGCTTTTCCAACATGGCAATATTGCAGTTGGAATAGGAATCAATATGTATGGGGTGAACCCCGGCTCGCTCTGCGGCCTTTCGTAGCAACGTGTTTAAAATAATAGTGTAATCTTTCACATCGCGTATAGCATTAGAAGCCCGCTGAGGGAGAAAATGGATACCAAACTGGGCGGTCATTTCCAGCGCCCGGCTTTCTCTTCCCGAAGTAACCGCATTGATAAGAATATTTTCAGATTCGTAACGCTGTTCAATCATATCAATATTGGAAAAAGGCTTTTCTGTATTTCTTAAATAATTCTTGTAGGTGTTGTTCCAATGGTCAAAAAAGTCTGCATTGGAGTATATAATTTCACATTCATCTCCATATAAAATTCGTCCAAGTTCCAGAAACAGGCTCTCAAACATAGCATAAGATGCCTGAAAAGAGAGCTGCTGATAATATGACTCCAGGGAATCATGGTAGACTTCAGACAGAGAAAGAGTGGAAAAAAGCTCCTCAAACCGCTCACCCTGAATTTTTTCAAACAGTACCGGTCCGCAGTAAAAAACAGATTTTTTGTCCGGCATGAGCATAATTACAAAGGTACATTGAAACAGGTCTGTATTAAAATAAATTTTACCCGGCGTTGCCTTTTCAAATAAATCTTCAAAAAACTGTGCAGTATTTTTAAGCCCCAGAACATGGCTTCTGAGTCCCTTGTCCAGAACGTCCGGGTCTTTGCATGGCAGTTCAAAACGATATACAGGAACATAGTTTGCTTTTAGTATATTTTCTATTAAATGAATGGATTCGTCATTTTTCATAATCGTTCCCCTTAAAAACACAAAATAGTGCAAAAAACCATAAAAATCATCACTGTTATTTTCGCATAAAATTACATATAATATTGTACAAAAGAACGAGGAGAAAATCCACAAAAATATTAAAAAAATACAAAGCGAAGGAGAAAAAGTTATGCGTAATGTGATTAATTTAAACAAAGACTGGGCATTTATTCAGCAGGACGCCGGACTTCCTCAGGTTATGCCGTCTGACTGGACAAAGGTTGACCTTCCTCATACCTGGAATGCTATTGACGGACATGACGGAAACGGCAGCTATGACAGAGGAAAATACTGGTATGCCAAAACCTTTGAAACACCAAAACAGCCTCTTGGCGGCGGAAAAGTCTTTGTGGAAATTCTGGCAGCAGGACAGCAGGCAACTGTTTATGTAAATGGAAAAGAAGTGGTTTACCACGAAGGCGGATACTCAACCTTCCGTGCTGATATTACAGAGGTGTGCAAGGAAGAAGGAGAAAACCTTCTGGTTGTTGCCTGTGACAACGCAAGAAAAGAAAGTGTATATCCACAGTCCGCAGACTTTACCTTCTACGGCGGTCTGTACAGAGGTGTAAATCTCATCAGCGTACCGGACGCACACTTTGATTTGGAATATTACGGAGGTCCGGGAATCCAGGTGACACCTGTTCCATGTGACTGCGGCGGTGCAAAATTTGATATTGTTTCTTATGTAAAAGAAGCAGACGAGAACTTTACAGTACTGTATTCTATTTGTGATGCTGAGGGAAAAGAAGTGGCAAGCGCATGCCGCCCGGCAGACAGCACAGCGGTAACTGTTTATGTTCCGGAAGTAACAAAATGGGATATTGACAATCCATATCTCTATACAGTTACAGCAAGACTGGAAAGAAGAAATGAAACTTATGATGAAATTTCTGTACGCGCAGGTGTGAGAAGCTTTTCCTGTGACCCGAATAAAGGATTTATTATCAACGGTGTGGAAACGCCTCTTCGCGGTGTAAGCCGTCATCAGGATCAGCTTTACAAAGGAAATGCCCTGACAAGAGAAGATCACTTTGAAGATGCAAGAATCATCAAAGAACTGGGTGCAAACACCATTCGTCTGGCACATTATCAGCATTCACAGGACTTCTATGATGCATGTGATGAAATGGGATTTGTAGTATGGGCAGAGATTCCGTTTATCAGTGTGATGAACAATGACCTTGAGGCACACCAGAACTGCATCAGCCAGTTAAAAGAACTGATTATTCAGAATTACAATCACCCATCTATCTGCTTCTGGGGAATTTCCAATGAAATCCTTATCGGCGGTATTTCCGAGCAGTTAGTGGAAAACCATAAAGAATTAAACGCTCTGGCAAAAGAGCTTGACCCAAGCCGTCTGACAACTATCGCTCATGTATCCATGACACCGATTGAAGGACCAATGCACTACATCACAGACACAGAGAGCTACAACCACTACTTTGGCTGGTACGGCGGCAAAATGGAAGACAATGGCCCATGGCTTGACAACTTCCACAAAATTCACCCGAACATCTGCCTGGGTGTTTCCGAATATGGCTGTGAAGGTATCATCACTTATCACGGACCAAACCCGGCATGCAAGGACTACAGCGAAGAATATCAGGCATTATACCATGAACACATGGCAAAAGTATTAGATGAGCGTCCATGGATCTGGTCCAGCCATGTATGGAATATGTTTGACTTCGGTTGTGCAGCCCGTGATGAAGGCGGTGTGGCAGGAAGAAACAACAAAGGTCTTGTGACCATGGACAGAAAGATTAAGAAAGATAGCTACTATATTTACAAAGCATACTGGAATAAAGAGCCAATGGTTCATCTCTGCGGAAAACGTTATGCACAGCGCGCAGGTGAAACAACAGAAATCCGTGTATACTCCAACCAGCAGACGGTAACACTGTTCTTAAATGGAGAAAAAGTAGAAGAACAGACAGCAGACAAGGTATTTGTATTTACTGTAGCATTAAAAGACGGATTTAACATCATTACAGCGCAGGCTGGTGATTTAAAAGATACCATGACTCTGGAAAAGGTAGAAAAAGAACCGGAAATCTACGTTCTGCCGGAAGTCAATGAACGTGCAGAAGGTGTTGCAAACTGGTTCAGCACAGTAGGAGATATGGACTTAAAGGCTCCAATGGAATTCCCGGAAGGCATGTACAGCATTAAAGACAGTATGGAAGAAATTGCCAAAAATCCGGAAGCGCTGGAAATTGCGGCAAAAGCAATTAAACTTACCATGAATATGACGGTTGTTCCAGGCCAGGGCATGTGGGATATGATGAAGGGCATGACTCTGGACAGAATCGGTGAAATGGCAGGAACTCTGGCACCGGAAGGCTTTGTGGAAAGTCTGAATGGAAAACTGATTAAAATCAAAAAAGGAGAATAAGAAAAATGGCGAAAACAAATAATTCTTCTGTTCCGGCATTTGGTATGAAGGACAGGCTCGGCTATATGTTTGGTGATTTCGGTAACGACTTCACCTTCATACTGTCCTCTATGTTTATGATGAAATTCTACACAGACGTTATGGGGATTTCAGCCGGAGTGGTAGGTATGGTCATGATGATCGCCCGTTTTGTAGACGCGTTTACAGACGTGACTATGGGACAGATTGTAGACCGCTCCAAACCAACCAAAGACGGGAAATTCCGTCCGTGGATCAAGCGCATGTGCGGACCTGTGGCAATTGCCAGTTTCCTGATCTATCAGTCAGCATTTGCGGATATGTCTTACGGATTTAAGCTGGTATGGCTGATTGTGACCTACCTTTTGTGGGGTTCCATTTTCTATACCTCCATTAACATTCCCTATGGTTCCATGGCGTCTGCGATTTCTTCAGACCCTACGGACAGAACTTCTCTGTCTACATGGAGAACCATTGGTTCCACACTGGCAAGCCTTGTCATCGGAACAGGTACACCTCTGGTTGCTTATGTAACAGTTGATGGAAATCCGGTTCTGGACGGAAGTCGTGTGACGATGATTGCAGGTGTGTTCTCTGTATTGGCAATCATCTGCTATATCCTTTGCTTTAACCTGGTTCGTGAACGTGTGGAAGTTCCGGCGAATAACCAGAAGCTGGATTTGCTGGGAATTGGAAAGAGCCTGGTTACAAACCGTGCGCTGCTGGGAATTATTGCTGCCGCACTTCTGCTTCTGCTGGCTATGCTGGGCATGCAGGGAATGACAGGCTATGTATTCCCCAACTACTATAAAAATGCAGGCGCACAGTCTGTTTCCTCTTTGGTCAGCAGTGTTGCCATACTTGTAGTATGTGCGCCTCTGGCAAGCAAGCTGGCAGCAAAGTTTGGCAAAAAAGAGCTTTCCATTGTATCTTGTCTGGTGGGTGCAGGAAGCTTCCTGTTGTGTCTGATTGTACACCCGGAAAATGTTTGGGTTTACATTGGATTCTCCACTCTGGCATTTATCGGACTTGGATTCTTTAACACAGTTATCTGGGCAATGATTACAGATGTTATTGATGATGCAGAGGTGAAAAACGGTGTCCGCGAGGATGGAACTGTCTATGCGGTATACTCTTTTGCAAGAAAACTGGGACAGGCATTTTCTTCCGGTATGATCGGTGGTCTGCTATCTCTGGTAGGGTATACAGAAAAAACGGCATTTGACCCGGTTGTTATAGAAGGAATTTTCAAGATTTCCTGTATTGTGCCAATTGTAGGTTTGATTGCTGTAGCGCTGGCGTTAATCTTTATTTATCCGCTGAATAAAAAGCGTGTAGAGGAAAACGCTGCAGAACTGGCTCGCCGTCGCGGGGAGAAATAAGAAAAAAGGGCTGTCGTATGAAACAGCAATCAGAAGATTGCGCTGTTTTGTACGGCAGCCTTTGGTGTTTTGAATAAATTTCAAAAAACCTATTGACAATTATAAATATAAGTGTTATATTACAACTAGAACAAAGGAAGAGAGAAAAAGAACTCACAGGTTCTCATAAAATCCTGATTCCTCATGTTCCTGAAATCGACACTCTGGATTTCCCAAAGTGCTAAAATAAATTTGTATGTCATTTGAAAGGAGATATGACTTATGATGATGCCTAGTATTTTTGGAGAAAGTTTATTTGATGATTTTATGGATTTCC
Source organism: Blautia argi (assembly GCF_003287895.1). Classification (NCBI taxonomy): domain Bacteria; kingdom Bacillati; phylum Bacillota; class Clostridia; order Lachnospirales; family Lachnospiraceae; genus Blautia; species Blautia argi. The sequence goes on from NZ_CP030280.1 coordinate 248,677, forward strand.
CGTTTGAAAGAGAATTTTTCGGAAGAAAGAATCCTCTGTACGGCAAAAACGAAAAGAACATAATGAAAACAGACGTAAGAGAAACAGAAGGAACCTATGAACTGGATATTGACCTTCCGGGATTTAAGAAAGACGAAGTATCCGCGAAACTGGAAAACGGTTATCTGACTATCAGCGCTGCAAAAGGTCTGGATAAAGACGAGCAGGACAAAAAGGGCAACTATATCCGCAGAGAACGCTATGCAGGCTCCATGAGCAGAAGCTTCTATGTAGGCGAACAGATTCATCAGGAAGACATTCATGCAAAATTTGAAGATGGTATCCTGAGGCTGACGGTTCCGAAAGAGGTAAAGAAAGAGGTAGAAGAAAACAAATATATTTCCATTGAGGGATAAAGACAGAAAATTAAGACCAACAGATTTTGTATAGAGAAAACCGTTTCGCTGGTGAAGGCTGGCGGAACGGTTTTTGGCGTTTCTGGTGAATGTGGAACAAAAATACATTTGTGTGCAGTGGGTTAGAAAGCAGTATATTTTTTTGGTAAAATGAATATTTTACAGGAATAGGGCTGGAAAGAACGGAAACAACTTGCTATAATATAAAAATAGTACAAGCGATAGACAGAAGCAAATGTACGATGAAAAATGAATAATGAAAATATAGAAATTAAAGGGGGAGGGTAAAACGCGATATGGAAAATGAACCGATTTTATATGTCAACATGCTGGGAAAGTTTTCTATGAGCTATAACGGCCAGCCAGTATCCTTTAAGCGTAATACAGCAACCAATGCCATGAAACTGCTGCAGATACTTCTGCATGCCACCGGAATGCAAGGGGGGGGTATCCCCGACCCCAGCTTTGGGAAGAACTTTTCGGAAGAGAAGATTTAGCCAATGTGGCAAACAACCTGAGGGTAACAGTACACCGATTAAAGAAAATGCTGTCAGATACCTGCCTTCCTGAATATGAATATATTCATATAGAGAAGGGGCTTTATAAATGGGAGAGTCCGATTCCTCTGTATATTGATGCATTGGAATTCGCAAAACTGGTAGAGCAGGCAAAAAATGAAACAGAGAAGGAGAAAAGAGCAAAGCTTCTTTTAGAGGCCTGCAGGCTGTATCGGGGCGAATTTCTTCCCGGTTTGTCAGGGGAGGACTGGGTCATTGTACTCAGTGTTCAGTATAAAAAACTTTATGCTTATGCAATGACAGAGATATGTGAATATCTGAAGGAACAAAAAGAGTATGAAACAATCCTGGAACTGACTCGTACAGCGGTGGAGATTTATCCCTTTGACGAGTACCAGACCTATAGAATAGATGCCCTGATAGCATTAAATCGTTATAAAGAGGCACATGACTATTATGAAGAAACGTCAAAAATGTTCTTTGAAGAATTGGGGATTACGCCTTCAGAGAAAATGATGAACCAGTTTCACGAGATGAGCAGCAAAATGAGCCGGAAATACCAGGACGCAGAGGAGATTAAAGAAGGGCTGAAAGAAAAGAGCTACGAAAACGGCGCTTTTTATGTTCAGTTACCCAGCTTTCGTGACAGCTACCGCCTGGTAAGGAGGCTGATTGAGAGAAACGGGCGTTCCGTTTTTCTGATGATTTGTTCCATTACAGACCGGCAGGGAAGACCCATGGAAAGCAGAGAAAAGCTGGAAGTATTGTCCAATAATCTTCATAAAGCCATTAAAGGTTCTTTGCGTCGGGGTGATTTCTTTACCAAATACAGTCCTTCTCAGTTTTTAATTATGCTGGTAGGTACAAACAGGGAAAACTGCGATATTATTTATGACCGGATTTTGGGCAGATTTGCAGAAAATCATAAAACATGGAAACAGAACCTGCAGTATTACGTTTCTTCCGTAGCCGATACGGAGAGCAGTAATTCGCACATTCGGTTTCAAGAGAAGGAATCTTACTGGAAATAGGAAGGAACAGGAGTAGAGGAATATGAAACAGATGAACCTTGGACTTGCGGCTCCGAATCTGGTCTGTATTTGTGTAGACAATGTAAAGGACAATCGAATAGAAGGAAGAATTTATCATTATTATACAGAGCAACCGGAAATCATAAAAGACACCATGCAGTTATTGCGGATTCTGGAAGCGTTTTATGACCGGATTGATTTTCCGCAGGCGGCAGAGCAGCTTCGGGAATTTGTGAATGATTCCGCTGAAGTGAAAAGGAGAAAACAACTGCCAAAACCTGTAAAAGACAGAGAATTTCTGATGAAACAGGATGGAGAATGCGGAACCTTTTTGCTGCATGTGCAGTATCGCCAAAATGCCACCTGGCAGGGGCAGATCATGTGGAAGGAGAGAGGAAAAACTCTGGAATTTCGCAGCGCTTTGGAATTGCTGGTGCTTTTGGACAATGCATTGGCTGCTTATAAAGAATAACAGATTGAGAATATAATAATATAGAAGAAACAGAATAAAAGTCTGCTGTATTCCCTGGGAGTACAGCAGACTTTTGATGTATTTGCCATATGGTTTATCTGGCAGCTAACATATTTTCCCGGATTTTTTCAATCTGTTCTCTGGTTAAGCCGGTAGTCCGCATAATCAATATGGTATCAAGTCCATCTTTCATCAAATTCTCGGCAATCGCTATTTTTTCGTTTTGTCTGGCAAGATTTATAGCTTCCTGCTTTTCTTCCTCTAAAATCTGAAATACCTTCGTCATACTCAAATACCTCCTTACTGTCTTTGCATAAGCTCGGTCTATAAACTTATCACTACTTACTAAAATACCCGTAATAACAAATGCCTGTATGTTTTCATTTTCAATCTGTTTTGCTAATTCCACAACCTGTTCCATTTTCAATGTCAGGCATGGCATTTCCCAGGTATCCTTTGCATTTTCTACATCTCCCGTATATATTACAATCATACGCAATTTAGGGATTTTCTTCTTTTGCGAATCGTATCGCTGCATAATTCTGCCAATGTAGTTGATATACTTTACGCGATTAGAAACTTTATCTTCTGACTCGTAATCTACGATAGCCAGTGTATCATCTTCCAGTAAAAACAAATTATCGATACGCATTTCGTTTGCAGACACTGCCGGTAAATTTGTTGGCAATACCTCTTTAATCTTTGGTAGGTTCAAGCCATAAGCCTCAAAGGATTTTTCCTTATAAGTTTCACTCATCAGCTTAAATTCAATATCTTTGTTTTGGTATACAATTCCTTCGGACAATACAATTCTTCCTTTAATACAGTATAACAGTTCTCAATAGATGCCATCAATTATTACGCTCATAAAAGTAATTTGTATGGGAAAATTAAAAAAATTATAAATTTATAATGCTTGTAATGCTTTTCGTAATGGTGCTTTTATTACAATAGGTACATCAAATGAAAGAAAACAAGAAGGAGGTGCGGACAGACATGAAACACTCTGTAACAAAGGACGGAGCTGTTTTCTTGCTGGAGATTCAGCACAGACAGAATGCCACCTGGCAGGGGTCCATTACATGGGTAGACAGACAGAATAAGCAATATTTCCGCAGCGCTCTGGAATTAATAAAGCTTATAGACAGCGCATTAGATCAAAGCGTTGAAGAAGAAAGGGAAGGAGAAGAAAGCGGATATGAAGAAGAATAGCAGAGTGAGAAGATGGCTTGCCATGATTTTATGTATGACACTCGTTCTGAGCAGTAATGTCGTATCCATGGCAGCAGAAGAAAACGGAACAGAAGTACAGGCAGTAACGGAAGAGCCTGTAATTGAGGAAACAGAACCGGCAGCAGTTGATGAGGCAGTTCCGGCAGATATAACGGAAACGGAACCAACGGAAACGCCGGTAACACCGGTAACAGAAACCGAACCAACAGGGGAATCGGAAACAGAGCCAGAAACAAAGACAGAAACAGTTACAGAGCCGGAAAAAACGGAAGTTCCGGAAAATCAGGAAACCACAAATCCTGAAGAAGTGGAAAAACCTGTGACATTTGCAGCACCTCAGGCACCGCAAGTACAGGAAGGACCGGGGGCTGGAGATGCAACAGACGATAGGATAGGAGTAGAGGCATCAGTGCTAAAAAGTTTCGACTATCCACCATATTTGTCAAGTCAGAATCAGCAGGTCTACTCTCATTTGGCAAAAAAAGACTATGATATGCGTTACGATGGAAACAAATGGATATGTTGTTGGTTTGATGATAATAGAGATAATATAGCGGAAGTTGTGGGACCAAGAAATAAACACTATATTGTTATAGATGATACTTGGGATGCATCGAACGATCCTTACAAAATTGCTTATATGAGATGTGATATGTATGGCGGCGAAGAACAAGAAAAAATATATTATCCCGTATTTTTCATAGATGAGGAAGGAAAAACCCTATTAAAAGAAGATAATGGAAGATTTTTGGGAGAGTGTGGAAAAAGGCAAAAACCCGACAAAAACACCTGACAAGACGAATGGCTATTGGACTCTTGGACAATATAGTGGAGGATTGATTAATAAAGAGGAACAGTTACAGCAGGTAACTGATACAGAAAATAAAGTAGATCCTTCAAAAGCAAAAATCACAACTCAGACTGTCTTCATCTGGCACGAAAACCCAGCTGAAACATACAAATTGGAATTCACAAAAGTTTCCGAAGAAAAAGACACTGACGGAAACTACAAGCCACTGAAAGATGCAGAGTTTGAATTATTTTTAAATGGAGAATCCCAAGGAACAGCAACAAGTGGTACAGACGGAACAGTTACCTTTGCTGACCTTGCACCTGATACCTACACATTAAAAGAAACAAAAGCACCAGATAATTACATAACACCAGAAAACACTTGGAGTGTAACAGTCGGAAATGATGGTAGCATTACTATAGAAGGTGATAACGTAGAGGTAGATTCAGCGGGAAAATATAAAATTATCAATCAACTTCAAAAAGGAACCTTGGCTTTTACAAAAATAGAGAAAGGTGGTTCTGCATTATCAGGAGCAACATTTACTTTGTATGATAGCGAAGGTGAAAAAACCGGGTATGAAGATACTTCTGATGCAGATGGACAGGTAACTATTGAAAATATTCCTTTAGGAACATACACAATGAAAGAAACAGACGCTCCGGGAGGATATATTCAGTCAACGGATACATGGGTTGTTGAGGTGACGAAAGATAAAGTCCTGCTTTATTTACAAGGGGATGAAAGTAAAGCTCCAGTATCTGTTATCGAAAACATTACTGAACACCAGGCAATGGAAGACGCTGTAGAGCGTGATAAAAAGGTTGAAGTTGTTGATGAGGATAACAGAACTTATAAGATTACGCTGACAGCAGATTCTACAACTAAGACTTCAGAAATAACGGGAAAGAATGCAAGCGTGGTATTGATCTTAGATGAAAGTAGTTCTATGGATGGAGATTCATTTAGGAGTTTAAAGGCGGCAGCAAGATCCTTTGTAGAGAGCCTGGGAGAACAAGCACCAGGCAGTGAAGTGGCTGTAATGTTCTTTTCAGATGAGGTTACATGTACTGATTTCTTTACGTTAGATAAAGAGGGGATTTCAGCTTTAAATAGGAAAATTGGAAGTCATAATAGAAAAGGCGGAAATACTTACATGAATAGAGCTCTTGCTAAAGCAGATGAGCTTTTGAAAAATAAGACAAACGAAAAATATGTGGTATTTTTTACAGACGGAGAACCTCAAGGACCTGGAGAAGGACAGACGGCTGGGCAAAGAACAGAAGATAATACAATTGCCAACGGAGCACGAAATGCAGCAGCTAGAATAAAAGAATATGGAACTATCTTTTCAGTAGGATATGGAGATGTTAAAGATGCTGAATTTTGGTGGAACCCCAATGATGGAAATGCTATATGGAACGAGAGGTGGAGTGACAGAACAGCTAAATATTATGGTTGGACATATGAAAGTGCAACATCTTATCTAAGTAATAGAATTTCATCAGAAGGCAAGTATCAGTATGCCAATACAGATGCAGCAATTACGGACATTTTCAATGATATAGCAGGTCATATTGCAGAAGCCACAAATGTAGAGGCACATAAAATCGTAGATGTCATTGACAGCAGATTTGAGTTAGCAGATGGTGAGAAAGAAAGACTGCAAGAAAAATATGGTCAAGATATTTCTTTTAAGGAGTTACCTGACGGCAGTTTGAAAATCGCATGGACAGGTAAGGCGGCGGTTATAGAACCAAAACCAGACTCAGAAAATCCAGGCGCTCATGGATGGAAGGAAACTATTAACATCCAGGCAAAAGATGATTTTGTGGGTGGAAATATGATTCCGACAAATGGTTCAGGTTCAGGAATCTATGTTGATGAAGATGATACGATAGACGTAGAATTCCAGAAGCCAACAGTCAATGTGAAATTACTTACCGTAGAAGCTGAAAACAAAGAAAAAACAGTATTTCTTGGTGATACAATTACAGTAACTGCATTTCTTCAGGAATTGCTGAAAGGAACGAAGCTAAATCAAGTTTCTGGTGGAACGTTTAGCATACCTGCAGGTTACGTGCCATCGCAAGATGAAATTGCATCTCTTTTGCAAGGAAGTGTTGTAGAAAAGGATTATAGTTATGGTAGTACAAACGATACAGTAGGAAAGTTTACATACAAGTTTGTACCTGTAAAACTGCAAGATACTTCAGTTCAAGACCATGAGGCTACTGTGATAGGCAACGGTGTAGAGGAATACAAGTTGACGGTTGCTTACGAAGCAAGTTCTGTAGAGAACAGAAAATCATCTTTAGAAGGTTATATTTCACCGGAAGGAGCTGAGCAGTCTAAGTCAACAGACGATGGAATATACACAGTGAACGTAATTGCCGGAGAGATTCAGATTACCAAAAAGATTGACGGTAATTTCCAGCCTAAATTAGAAGGTGATCCAATATTTACCTTTAAAATTGAGAAATTAGACGAAGGTGATAAGGTTGAAAAAACCTGGTACAGAACCGTTCGTTTTAACAAAAATACCGTGAAAGAACAAACAGTTGAAGCGTTAAGCGGATTGGAAAAAGGTGACTATAGGGTTACAGAGTTGAAATCTCAAAGATATACGTTAGATAAAAATCAAACAACTACCGAAGGTAGCACATGTACAGATACTCCATATGAAGATGGTGACGGGGTTGTATTCCATATCGGAACACCATCTGAAAACGACGAGGTTGGCGCTAGAGGTGTTGCCAAATTTGTCAACACAAAAACCGGTGACAGCGGAAAGAGAACAGACACAGATGTAAGAGTAAACCGTTTCACAAAGGAAAATGGTAAGTGGACATGGAAAGGTTATGACCTTTCTACATCAAAACCAACAAGTAATCAGCAGTAAGCAGAAAGGAGAAGAAAATGAAAAAATTCAAATTTAATAAAAATAAAAAGTCATTTATCCTATCTCTGCTGCTGCTGGCAGCAGTGGTGGGAACGGCAGGAACAGTAGCCCTTGCTGTTGGTAAATCAAATAAGGTAATTAATACCTTCCAGGCTGCGGATAATAACACCGGAATTGACGAAGGTGACGGGGGAGAACCCAAAAATAAAGTAGTATCTATTAAGAATGAATCAGAAAAAGACAAAGCCTTTATCCGGGCAAGAGTTACCGTTTCCCCTGAAGGAGCATGTAAGGTAGATACTTCAAGAGCAGAATCCTGGGAATATTGCAAAGAAGATGGATTTTACTATTATCTTAAAGCTGTTGCACCAAAAGGCAAAACTACAGAACTTTTTAACGGTGTAACACCATCTGACGATTTCAAAGGTGATACGTTTGACGTAACCGTGTATGAAGAATCCTGTGTAGCAAATGTTTCTTCAAATAAAGATCTGGATATAAACACAGTAAAAGCAGCTTTTGATAAAGCTGAAAAGAGCGGGACTGTTGAAGTCAAATAAAGGGCGAGAGGAAGATTACTAGATGTTAAAAAAAATATGTGGCTTCTTATCAGGAATCCTTTTAATCGTACTTGCGGCACTTGCCGGAATCCTGATTATCCCCAAGGTTATGGGATATGAGGAAATGGCAGTTTTGACCGGAAGTATGGAACCAAAGTATCCGGTAGGTTCTCTGATATTTGTCAAAGAAGAAAATCCGGAAAAGCTGCAAGTCGGAGATGTCATTACTTACCGGCTTAGCGGAGATACCGTAGTAACCCACAGAGTTGTGGAGATTAACAAAGACGAACAGTCTGTAGTAACAAAAGGTGATGCCAATGAATCCAATGACGGAAGCCCTATTCCATATAATAACATTATCGGAAAAGCACATTTCTGTGTTCCATATTTAGGATTCATCAGCATGAATATAAAGACCCCTAAAGGTATTATAGGAATATGTGGCTTACTCGTTGTGATTATCCTATTGACCTTTATCCCGGAAATCTTCTCGAACGATGAGGAAGAAGACGGGAAAGAAAAAGCCAAAAAGGCAAAAAAGAGTAAAGGAGAATAAAGTTATGACAAAGAAAAAATTAATGATGGCAGGTTTATCAGCAGGTTTAGTAGCAGTTGTAGGTGTAGGTGGAACATTAGCTTATTTATCAGCACAGTCTGATGTAGTAAACAATGCTTTTACAGTAGGACAGGGATATACACCAGATAAAGACGGACATACAGGACTGTTCCTTGATGAAACAGATTACGATTACAATCCGGATACTAAAAAGAATGAGGACACAGGGAAACGTACAGAAGAAGGAAATACATACGAGAATTTGTATCCGGGTAACAGCCTTACAAAGGACCCTAAAGTTACTATGATTGGTGGTTCTGTAGAATCGTATGTATTTGTAAAAGTAGATGGTGTAACAGAGTTGGAAGCCATCACAGCACCGGAAACAAATGACAAAGTATTTGATATTGCAGATTGGTCAACAAGCAGTTGGGTTAAATTAGACGAAAAAGGTGTTATGACTCCGGGAAAAGAAGGCGATGGATACTATGTATATATGGGACAGATGGCAACCGATGGTGTTGTAGATGTATCCTTAAAAACAGAGGGTGAACATATTCAGTTACCGGAACAGGTATTTAATACTATCAAGGTAAACAATGTAAACGCACTTCCAGAAAATACTGCTGTTAAAACTCAGAAAGTAAGCGTAAAAGCATGTGCAGTACAGGCAACAGAACACAGACAGGGAATCGAGGCTGCGTTTGCTCAGGCAAAAGGTGAATTAGATCAGCAGTAATATCAAAATAAAAGAAATATAGATATAGGAGGATATGGGGTATGAAGAAAAGACAGTTGGCAAAATTAGGTTTAACATTAGGTTTAGTTGGAGCAGTTGGTGTAGGCGGAACAATGGCATTATTGTCAGCAAAGTCTAATACAGTAACAAACACTTTCGCAGCAGGAAACGGTATTGATGCAGCAAAGGATATCACATTATTTGAGCATGACCCATATCTTGATGAAGAAGGATATCAAGGTGATAGCCAGAATGTGTTTAAGGATGGTACATCTACAGACAAAGAAGGAATGATTGATATAGATGGTGTAGATTACAAGGATTTGGAACCTAATATGGTACTTACTAAAGACCCAACGGTACAGATTTCTAAAGGTACAGCAGACTGTTATCTGTTTGCAAAAGTAACAAATGGTCTGAAAGATGTCAAGGGAGTAAGCATTGACGGTATTTTTTCCAACACTAGTGAACACTGGCAGAAGTTAGAAGGCACAGAAGATGTTTGGTATTATGTTGATTCAATAAAAGATGTAGATGGAAAAGTAATTAATACTGATGAGGAAGCATTTATTTCTGATGAATTATTTGAAAATATTACGCTTACCTCTGATGCAGAGATTTATGACAATAAATTAGAAAACAAAAATATTGAAGTCAAAGCCTTTGTAGTGCAGGCAACAGAAAATAATAACTGGGAAGCTGCTAAAGCAATGGCGAAGGATAATGACAATTGGGAATAAGTATTGACTGAGTAAGGAGAACATGAATCATGAAAAATAAAAAAGTATTAATGGCAGCAGCATCAACCGCATTAGTAGCAGTAGTGGGAATCGGAGCAACACTGGCATATTTCACAGACCAGGCGGATACAGAAAATGTAGTGACTATGGGTCATGTAGACGTTCGTTTAGTAGAACATGAAGTAAAAAAAGATAACAACGGTAAGTCTTATGTGACAGACAATACAAAGCCTGTAACAGAGAAAGGACTGGTATTTGAAGACGTTTATCCAGGAGAAACTCTTCCAAAAGATCCGACTATCGAATTAGTTTCCGGATCCGGTGATGCATATGTAAGAATGAAAATGGAAATTGATACTTCCAAAACTACAATTGATGCAGATGATGTAGCTGCATTAAGAGAGAATATTAATAATGAAATTGAGAAAAGCGGTGACTGGTATTACAACGCAGAAGAAGATTTTTATTACTACAATGCACCTTTGACAGAGGAAAGCAATACAGCTACATTATTTACACAGGTAACAATTCCAGGAGAAGAATGGACAAACAACACAGCAGACCAGACTTTTTCTATCAAACTTCAGGCAGAAGCTATTCAGGAAGAATATTTTACACCTGAAAGAGAGGGAGATATGATTACAAGCTGGGGTGGTGTTACAACAGAAACATATGATGCTCAGTAGGTAGAACAGGTTACGTACGAATAATGGAGTCAACTAAGCAGCAAAGGAGGATTTCCCATTGCTTTCAAAAATTTTAAACTACATAGGAATCTTTTTGATGGCAGTGGTAATCCTCCTGGTTCTGCCGCTTACCCTACCGAAATTATTCGGGATTCACATATTCGGTGTCCTTACAGGGAGTATGGAACCAGAGTATCCCGTAGGATGTGCCGTATATGTCAAAGAAATAGATTTTGAAGAAATAAAAACAGGGGACCCCATTACCTATCGTTTGGGGACAGACACAGATTTAGTTGCAACTCACAGAGTTGTAGAGATAGATTCCGAACAGCAGGCCTTCATCACCAAGGGAGATGCCAATCAGTCCGCAGATGTCGATGCGGTTTCTTATTCTCAGGTGGTGGGAAAAGTGGTATTTCAGATACCATTGCTGGGAAGGCTTTCTGCCTGTCTGCATACAAAAACAGGAGTGCTTGCCTGCGGAGGAGTTTTCGCAGCAGCCATGGTTCTTTGGGTGCTGGCAGAGAAGATGAAGGTAAAGGAGAGTGCGAAGTGAAAAAGAGAATATTACTTATGGGCGTGGCAGCCGCTCTCACAACAACAGCAATAGTCGGGGGATCTCTGGCATATTTTCAGGCAGATGGAAGAAATGTCCAGCAGCAAATCAGTACAAGGACATTGGGAATCAGCCTGACAGATGCCCAGTCAGGGGAGCTGCCGGAGGATTCGATTCTTTTAAAAGGTGCCATGCCAGGTGAAGAGATTAACTTGGAAAATAAACTTGTTGTGACAAATACAGGAGATACTCCTTTATATACCAGAGTAACCGTGAGCAAATGCTGGGGCAGCTATGAAAATGCTTCTTTTAAGAAGGAGTTTGATAAGGATAGCGAAGCAATTAAGCTGGTGCCAAACAGTGACTGGTATATAATGGAGAATACAGAGGAAAATGACGAAAATTTGTATCTGTATTACAGGGCTCCATTAGAAGTGTCAGGTCAGACGTCTTCCATACTGGAGGGACTTGAGATTGCCAAAACACTGACCAACGAGTATGCAGATAAAGGAATTCAGTTGAATGTAGAAGTAGACGCAGTGCAGGCTTCTGAATCTGAAGCGGCAAGACAGGACGCAATTCTGGCAGAATGGGGTGTCTGGGCTGAATTTGATGGAGATGGAAACATTCTCGGGATAGAAGAATAATGGACGTTGTGCAGGAGGTAGAGAAGAAATGAAAAAATTAATGACAGTTTTCTGCATGATTCTCACAATGGTCTTCGGAACGTCCATGGGAGTCTTTGCAGCAGAAACACCCACCGTTACTTTTGACGGAAGCGAAGAGCTGAAATACAATTACAGCGATACAGCAAATTTTGGAGACGCCTTTGTAGGGATTCTTCCGGGAGATGAGAGAACACAGGAAATTATTCTGGAGAACACTTCTGACAGAGCCATGGATTTTTATATGGAGGTTGAAGTACTCCGGGCATTAGAAGAAGCAACACAGGCTTCTGATGCAGCATATCAGTTTTCTCTCAGCGTTACCCAGGAGGGTGTCAATGGTGGAGAACCGCAGATGATTTACGGAGGCGGCGCGGAAAGCCAGGCATGGATTGGCGGGGATAAGGAAGGTCTTGCCAATATCAATGAAGTGCTGGAGCAGTACGGAGAAAGAGGATTAAAGGTAGCAACCCTGGAGCCGGGCCAGCAGGCAGTCATTTCTCTTTCCGCTATGCTGGACGGAATGACAGGAGGAAATACCTATCAGGACGTACAGGGTACTTTCCAGTTTGCGTTCCATGCAAGTGATGACACACCGGATCCGGTTACAGAAGAAGTGAAGGGAAAAGACAAGGTGGTTAAAAAGACGGTAAAAGAAGCCGACAAGACGGTTGTGCGAAAGGTGAAGACCGGAGATACCACCGCACTCCTGCCGGTTTTGGCATTGTTAGGAGTCAGTGTTCTGGTGATTCTTGTAGTTCTTTTTATTAACAAAAACAAAAAGAAATCAAAAATGTAATTCTTTTGTTAATGCTTAAGGAAGTATAATGGATACAGAAAACAGGACACAGAAAGGCAGGAAACCCATATGAAGAAAAAGAAAATGGTTCATATAGCTGCGGCTGTTTGTACAGGAATGCTTTTAAGTGCAACACCGGTACTGGCAGCAGCAGATACAGCAGAATATACCGTAACCCTGCGTCCGGGAAGCATTGCACAGTTCAGTGAGGAATTTATAAATGCCTATGTAAATACATATGGAGCAAAGGTTACAGAAACGACGGGCAGTATTAAAGTGAAACTCAGCCCGGGGGAATCCATTCCCATGCTGCCGGATGACGGAGATTTGGTATATAAGGACAGCGCCAAAGGCCGTTATACGATGAATACAGACTGGTATCCGGATACCAATGTGGTGACAGGAAATGAAAGTTTTGTAGTGAAATATGACGCCCTGGTAAATGCAGTAGAATACAAGGTGCGTTACGTGGACAGCCAGAGTGGGGAAGATGTGGCGCCTCCGGTTATTACACAGGGAAATGCGGGACAGAGCTATACTTATTACAGCCAGCAGATTGCAGATTATGTCTGTGATGTGGCAAGTCAGACACTTACCCTGGCGGAAACCGGTGACAATGTGATTACTTTTGAATATACAAGCACAAGAGAACCGCAAGTAAACCGTGTAGAAGTCCCGGGTGATACTGTTGTACAGGAGGAGAGGGTTCCCGGAACCACAACTGTTGTGAACCAGACAACTACAGCAGGAACCACAACCGGCAACCAGACCGGAACAACCGGAAATCAGACAACAGGTACAACTGGTGATACAACAGCGAACAATGCTGCCGGAAACGCAGCAGCAGGAACAACAGAAGACACCACAGCGGGAACAGAAACCATTGAAGGGGAAGATGTTCCTCTGGGACAGGTAGATTTAGGCGGGGAAGATGGAGAAACAGCCGATGGCGCTGAGGATTCTGAAACCGCTGAAATCGAAGAGGAAGAAGTTCCCCTTGGACAGAAGGATATGGAAGAAGAAGGCGGAAGCGCACTTCCATGGGTTGCAGGCGGAGCAGCAGTTGTTGCCGCCGGAGCAGGTGCAGGCTGGTATTTTTACAGAAAACGTAAATCATAAACCATATAAGAAGAAATCGTAAGGAGAAAAGACCAAATAGAAGAGGACTCGCAGGACAGAGAAATCTTCTGTTTGGTTTTTTATTGTTTTAAGTTGTTGATTTTTCGGGGGAATTTGTATACAATTCTTGGCAGAGAAACAGATTTTGGAGGACAAAAGATGAAAAAGAAGACAGCATTGGTTTTTAGCGCTATGGCAGGGATTATCCTGGCGACAATGCTTGTATTTCAGTTGAATTTCCGCAGAGTATACGAGCTGATTCTGGAAAAGGACATGGAACAGGTGGAAGACACCTCTAATTTTGTTACAGAGCTGCTGTATACAAAAATTCAGAATCTTTTTTCTGTATTAAGTTCAAACCAGAAGATTTTCTGGGAGCATGAGGACGGAAATTTGGAAAGTGTTGTACAGAGGCTGAAAAAAATAAAGGAAGAGGAACGATTTGATACCATTGGCGTCATGGATTTGCAGGGAAAGAGCATGGATGACTCCGGAGAGGGAAAGGTGATTACAGACACGCAATGGCTGGACAGCATAAGGAAAAACCAGAGGTATATATCCAACATTGAAGAGGTGTCTGACCGGATTTTATTGGCAGTTCCCATTGTGAAAAATGGCGAAGTCAGAGGCGCTATCTGGGGCTATTATTCTGTTGCGCTGATTGCGGACGAGATTGAATTGTCAAAGGATTCGCACCGTTATTTTCAGATTGTTGACGACTCAGGTAAATATATCAGCGACTCAAATAACGTAAATTCTTTTGCAGAAAATATGAGTGTATGGGAGGAACTGCAGAGGTATGAACTTTCTGATGGCGTTACGGTTGAGGAAATTTATGAGAATATAGAACAGGGAAAAACCGGCTATTTTCATTTTACATTTGAGGGGCAGGGACGTTATGTGACCTATGAGCCTTTGGGAATCAAGAACTGGTATGTATTTTCTGTGTTAACAGAGAAATATCTGGGAAGCTATGTAACAGAGATAGAAAAGATTTTTTCCCGCATTCTGATGGGGACATTGGGGATTATTTTGTTGTCTATCGGAATTTTAGGATTTTTTGTATATAAGACCATGCGGTTGACAAAGGAGCAGAATGAGAGCCTGTTTTCTAAGAATAAGCTATTGTTTATGGCATTAAAGTATACAAAGGACATTCCGTTTGAAGTAGATATTGCCAAGAAAAGAGTGTCTATTTACAGCAATGAGGATTCCGGGAAAATGCTGGAACGGGATTTGGAAGAATTCACTCCTGAGTATATGCTGAAAAAAGATCTGATTGAGAAGAAACAGTACAGGGAGTATAAGGAGTTTTGCGAAAACATATTGTCGGGTAAACCCGTAAAGCCTGTGATTATAAAGATGAAAATGGGCGGAAAGTGGAATTATAACAGAATCAGCATGGAAATATTGAATCAAAACCATATAATTGGATTTTTGGAGGATTATAATGAACTGGTGCTGCAGAACAGACAGATTCAGGAAATCAGTGAGAAGGCACAGAGAGATGCTTTGACAGGGCTGTATTGCAGAGGGTATTTTGTGCAGGAAGTAGAAAAAATTTTAACAACTGTTTCCTGCTCTCATAATGGAACCTGTTCTGCATTATTTTTGCTGGATTTGGATTGTTTTAAGCAGGCAAATGATACGCTGGGACATATGCTGGGTGATCGGATATTAAAAGATACAGGGCGGATTCTGCACTCTGTGGTGCGCGGCAGCGATTTGGTAGGAAGGCTGGGCGGCGATGAGTTTGTGGTGTTTATCCGAGAGGCAAGGGATATCGCCGCTTTGCGAAAATGTGCAGAAAAGATAAATGCAGCACTGAAACGGACTTATGGAGAGGAGAAAACAGTTACAGTCAGCGCATCTATCGGAATTGCAGTATGGACAGGAGAACGGAGTTTTGCAGAGCTTTATAAAATGGCAGATACTGCACTTTATAAAGTGAAAGAAAGTGGCAAAGACGGATATAACCTTTTGTCCGGGAGCCATGTGGAAGAATCAGAAAAATAATTCTTGACAAATTTCGTATAATAACATATAATTCCTACTAAGTTAATAGGGAAAAGAGATGCTTAAATGAAAACAGGAGGAATCAGTTATGGCAAAGAAAATTTATACAGGTGTACAGGAATTGATTGGAAACACACCGCTTCTGGAAGTGACAAATATTGAGAAGGAAAAGGGATTAAAGGCAACTCTTCTGGTAAAGCTGGAATATTTGAATCCGGCGGGAAGCGTCAAGGACAGAATTGCGAAAAATATGATTGAGGACGCAGAAGCCAGGGGGCTTTTAAAGCCGGGAGCAACGATTATTGAGCCTACTTCCGGAAATACAGGTATCGGACTTGCGTCTATTGCGGCATCGAAGGGATATCGTTTGATTCTTACCATGCCGGAAACCATGAGTGTGGAAAGAAGGAATATTCTGAAAGCCTATGGCGCGGAGATTGTGCTTACAGAGGGTACAAAGGGTATGACAGGCGCTATTGCAAAAGCGAAGGAATTACAGGAGAAAATTCCGGGCAGTTTTCTCACCGGGCAGTTTGACAATCCGGCAAATCCGGCGGCACATATTGCCACAACAGGACCGGAAATCTGGAAGGACACAGACGGCGAAGTAGACATTTTTGTGGCAGGCGTGGGAACCGGCGGAACCATTACAGGTGTGGGAGAATATCTGAAAGCGCAGAAGCCGGAGGTAAAGGTTGTGGCAGTGGAGCCATCAGACTCACCCGTGCTTTCTAAGGGAATGTCAGGACCGCATAAGATTCAGGGAATCGGCGCAGGCTTTGTACCGCAGGTGCTGAATACAGAAATTTATGATGAAATTGTCACAGCCACAGCAGAGGATTCTTTTGCAGCAGCGAAGTTTTTTGCACAGAAAGAAGGGATTTTGGTGGGAATTTCTTCCGGCGCAGCGCTTCACACAGCAATCCAGTTGGCAAAACGACCGGAAAATGAAGGGAAAACCATTGTAGCGCTTTTGCCGGACAGCGGCGACCGCTATTATTCCACTCCATTGTTTGAAGGATAAAAAAAGAACGGTATAGATTTCTATAGAATGCTTGTATAGAAGGCAGCAGGAGGGCAATACTGGAAAGAGAGCAAAATACATGAAAACAGCAGTGCCTGCATAGATTAAAGAAAACAGAAGGACTGCAGCAATGCTCTTGGAAAAGGAGATTTGGATATGGAAGAAATGAAAATCCGTCTGACAAAAGCCGATGATGTAAGGGAATTTGTACGGGCTGCCAGAAAATGTGAGTTTGATGTGGATATTTCTTATGAAAGAGCTGTAGTAGATGGGAAATCCATTATTGGGAATTTTTGCTTTGGGTCTGGATCACCCGCTGACTGTAAGCTGCCATGGAGAAAGTCAGGAATTTCGGCAGAGCATGCAGAGGTTTGCGGTGGAAGCATAAAGGAAAGATTTGTTCTTTAAAACAGAATATGGAAAAAAAGAAGACTGTCACATAAAATGCCTGTCAGAGTTTTGATAAGGGTTTTTGTGGCAGTTTTTTGCTTCAAATTGACAGAAATAACAACGATTTACATATTTTTGTTGTGCATTTTGATATATACAGATATAATAAGTTCTATAAAAATATCTTCAAATTAAGGAGGAAATACCATGAAACAGTCAGGGAGAGGAATACGGGTGAAAATGATTTCCGTAACAGCGGCAGCAGTTTTAGGGGTATCTGCTCTGGGAGCGTGCGGAAGTAGCGGAAGCGGAGAAAATGCAGTTTCCGTAGAAGTAGAAGGGAAGTATAAGGCGTCTGATTTTGAACAGCTTGATATTTCCAGTGATACAACGAAATGGATTTGTGCGGCTTATGCCATTTATACAAAGTATAATGATAAATCTTTGAGCGCAATAGGAGGTCTGGAAGGAGATGACCGGGAATGGTACAGAGATTCTATTAAGGAAGAATTGTCCGGCGGTTGGGGAATCAAAGGTCGTAAAGATGTAGAACGGGTGGTAAATAAGCTGCTGGCAAAGGGACATAAGGAAGAATATGCAAAGACTATTCAGGAATTAAAGAAGAAAAAGCTGCTTGATTTATCTACAGAGGAAGCTATGGCAAATTTGCCTGATGATGAAGACCTTTCCAGATATCAGGTTGCCCACGAAGCATATCAGAAATATGGGGAGCATGGCATTGACGGCTGGGATTACTGCAGAGCTTTGCAAATATTGGGAGATTGCTATCAGGCGGAGTATATTAATCTGGAGGAATGTCTGGATATGAGTCTTCCTATCGCAGAAAAGCTGCAAAGTACTTATGAGAGCTGGGAAGGTGTGGCAGAGAGCTATCTATACGGATTTTCCTTCTGGAAAGAAGAGCTGCCTGATGATTATGAAAGCCAGGAACGTTGGGATACATATGAAGAATTGAAAACCATGCAGGCAAGTCCGTATGAAGTAGATTATAAACACAAAGCTGGAAAATACCTGGAAGGACGGGGCAGAGAAAAAGAAAGCGGCTGCCGAACAGGATAAAAAAGAAGGTTATGTGCCTGTAAAATGTGGGGAAAGCGGCGTTGTGAAGGTGCGTTTGCCAGAAGAATATGTATGGGACAGCGAAAACGAATCCGATATTGGAACAGAAAGATTTTCTATTTATAATGATATGGGCTTTTCGGACGTGGATATTTCTTACAATCTGGAGTCTTTGAGAGAGAATCCCAATGCAGCAGAAAGCGCAGAGGAATGGGCGCTGTTGCAAGAAGAGAGCGCAAAAGAAAATGTCAAAGAGGGCGACACACAGGAGAGCAGCGGTATTCAGACCCGGCAGGTGGGAGAGTTTGAGGTACATTATCTGATACAAAAGAAGACAGATGCGGAATACCAGCAGTTGAGATTAAAAGGGGAGGCATGGGCAGAAATAGACGGAAAATATCTTCTGAAATGTGAATACAGAGAGTCCGTGGAACTGGGTCAGGAAACCAGAGGCTCTATGGACGGTTCCATGTGGGATACTCTTTATGGTGATATAAAATGGTGATGATATGAACAAAAATGAATGGGAACTGTATTTTATCCGCCAGGAAATAGAAAATCAAAAAACGGAGCAGCAGCGCAGGCTTGTAAAGAAAAGAGTTCGTATGATAACGCTGAGTCTGGTGCTTCTGGCAGGGATTATCGGGGGAACCGCTTTTGTGGTTTCCCGCAGTTCAGAATACGGAAAGCTGAAAAGTGCAGTAAAGCGTCAGGATTACAGGCTGGCAGCCGTACAAATGGCACAGCATGTCAACGAAAAGTACGGGGCAGAAGTGTGCAGCGCAGAAGACCTGGACTGCTCTTTCTGGGACCCCTCTAATACAAGAGATTATATTGGAGTGAGGGGAGTATCCAGAGAAAATCCGGGAGAACAGGTTTATATGCTTTATCTTTCTAAAGAAGAGGCTGTTTATCTGGATACCTTTCAATGGGAAGAGATTTCTGTAGATTTGGAGAAAGAGGCAGCAGAGGCTACGGGCTTGCAGGAAGTATCTTGTGATACCTATTGTTTTACGGATTTAGACAAAGGAAAGCTGTATTATTTCTGTCCGTGGCTGGCAGCCGGAGGTTATATCACGAAATATGAGGGGAATTTGGCGGAGTTTTTTCAAAATGAGAGAGAAGCCAGGGAGGCGCTGCCTGCTGTAGAGGAAATGCAGGGAACGCGAATAAACGGCGCTCTTGCCTTTTATTTTGAAGAACCGGATATAAAGGACATGGAAGCACGGCTGAAAAATCCTTCCCTGCCTTATGCCAAAAGGTTTGAGGAAGGTCTAAAGGCCATGGAAGAGAAATACCAGGTGGATATTCAGAGTACGGTGCTTTATCAAAAGGCGTATCAGGAAATGAAACTTGCTCTTGATGAGAAAATGCGAAGTGCGGTATTTCCCACAAAATATATAGACTATGGAGAGGGAGCAGTCTTTTTTAATCCGGCTTATACGCTGCTTACTATGAGCAGAGATGAAATTTTTCTTCCCCGGGCAGAGCAGATGGAGGAAGGGATTTATCTGTTTTCTCCCGGAGAGAAGAAGATAGGAGATGTCTATGAATATAAGAATACCGAACCGGATAAGGAGCTGCAGGCAAAGGCGGAAAAAGAACTGCCCGGCTGGACGATGAAAAAAACATTTTGTCTTCTGGAAAACACGGAAGAGATTTTTCTTTTCCGGGAATATGCCATGGTTCTGGACTGGGAAAGGCTGTGTGAAGGCAGGGAGGGCAGAATCATTGGCTGGAGCGGTGTAGACTGGGAGATTTACGAGGAAACCGCAGTACCTTTTCCGCCGGAAATAAGAAGTGATACCTATAACATGGAGGACGGTTATATGGTGGTTGGAAACCATATTGGGTATGGAGAGGAACTTGATGAATTTGGCGCGAGAAAGCATATGAATGATGTGATGTTTTCTATTTGGACAAAATAAAGCAGTGGAGGAAAAGGCATGGAAATTTACAATCGGAGAACGCCGGGCAGTGTCACGGGAATTGTGTTTCTTCTGCTGGGAATCTCAGGAGTTTTGGAAAATATTTCAGACATGTGGGTTAATTTTACACTGGGGAAAGAGATTCAGAAACTGGATCAGACACTGGCAAGGGATTCCTTTCTTGCAGGGTGTTTTGAAGGTGTTTTCGCACTGTTGTTTTTGATTCTTGCGTTTGCGGGAGTTGTAAAAATTACCAGAGTAATACGTTTCTGGCGTATAAAAAGAATTTTAGGCGACAGGGCTATGATTTCTCTGGAAGAACTGTCCCGTAAGCTGCATTGTTCACAAAAACGGCTTCGCAGGGAGCTGGAAAAAATGATACAGCACAATTTCTTTCTGCAGGGGCATCTGAATCAGGAGTATACCTGCTTTATTGTCACAGACCGCAGGTATAAGGAATACCAGAAGATTTTATCCGAATGGAAGCGGGAGCAGAGTTACTGGCAGGAAAAGGGCTTTGATGAGGAGAAGCAAAAAGTTGTGGAGCAGGCGCAGAACTGTCTTACGGAAATCCGAAGTCTGACAGAGAGGATTTGTTTACAGAATCAGACAGATTTTGGAATGGAAGCAGATTTGCAAAAGCTGGAAAAAGGGGTAGAAAAGCTGATTTCCGCATGCAGACACGACCCTCAGAATCTGCCTCAGATGAGCTTGTTTCTGAATTACTATCTTCCTACTGCAGAAAAATTTGTAAGAGAATATGCCTGGATAGCAGATGGGGAACAGACCGGTGATAACAGGGAAGAGCTGAGAAGAGAGCTTTTTAAAGGTGTGAGGGAACTGGCAGAGGCATTTGAGGAATTATCGCAGCGCCTTTGCGATTCTATGGAGTCTGACATCTTTGACGATATTGCGGCACTGGAGAAGATGATGGAGCAGAGAGAGAAAGGAGGATATCTCGGTGACAGGAAGAAAGTTTTTAAGCGCGGCTGAGTTTGTGCTGGGTATTTTTCTGTTTTTGGACAGTCTTATGTACATCATTCGTACGTTTTCTATGAGGCGAAGTCCGGAGTTTTATGCTGTGGGATTTCGTTTGTGGAACGTGGATATGCTGGTGGCAGCAGGATTGGCAATTCTGGGAATTTTTCTGGTCTGTCATAGTCGGAAAACCGTGCTTTTTCAGCGCTTGTACAGAACCTTTCAAAGTGTAGCTGCAAAAAGAGATATGGTATCCGTAGCAGAACTATGTGAAGAGGGGCATTGTTCTAAAAGAAAGGGATTAGAGTACCTGGAGAAGATGCTGGATAAAAATTTGTTTCCAGGTGCAAAACTTGACTGGCAAAAGGGAATGGTTTTGCTTACGGAGGAAGCGGCAAAAGAGTACCAACAGGTATGGGAAAGCTGGACGGAGAAGCAGAAAAAGTATAGGGGAGCAGGCATTCCCCTGAAGGAACAGGAGATTTTTCTCTTGGGCGCAGTACAGGCGGAAGAACTTGGGAAGCTGGCAGAGCAGATACAGCAGCCGGAAATTCACAGGCGTTTGGGAGAGATTGCTTCTTTTTATGAGAAGCGATACAGTCATATGGAAAAAGAGAAGCCAAATACAGAGTTTCTCACTGCTGTGGCAAAGGAGTATTTTCCTCAGGTAAAAGATATGGCAGAGGACTATATTCAGATGGAAACACTGGACAGCACAGTGGGAGAATCCCTTTCCGCCCAACGATTCCGGGATTTTCTATATAGATTTCCGGGAATGGGAAAATAAAAGGATTCACCGCTTTTCAGATGAATCGCTTTATGTTAAGCTATTGCTATATATTTTAGATGAATACTACAGGAGGAATTTATGGATATTCAAGAGTTTCAGGAGAAATTAAAAGATATACAGACCTTGGCAATGCAGAATGGAAAGCAGGTTCATAGGGAATTGGTGGAGCAGTTTTTTGAGGAACCGGGTATGGATAAGGACAAGCTGCAAAAGGTGTATGATTTTCTGGAAATCCAGGGAATCTATATAGAAGGATACAGCAGAAAGAATAGGAGTTCTGTTGCAGAAAACAGGTCTGAATCTGCTGCAGCCTCAGATATGGATTCTGTATCAGGGGACAGCTCTGCTTTTTGTGGGGACAGAGAGAACAGAGCTGAGATGGCTACACAGACAGAACAGACGGCGCTGACCTCTGAAGAAGAAACATTTCTGGAAGAATATCTGGAAGGTTTTGTTTTGCCGGAATCCGCAGAGAGGGAATCTATTCTCCAGAAGTTTAAAGAAGGGAAAGACTGTGCGCCTGAGGATTTGC
This sequence comes from Blautia argi, assembly GCF_003287895.1. NCBI lineage: Bacteria > Bacillati > Bacillota > Clostridia > Lachnospirales > Lachnospiraceae > Blautia > Blautia argi. The sequence continues at coordinate 271,179 of NZ_CP030280.1, forward strand.
TTCGCTCTTTGCAGGAAGATTTGGTACAGGCGGCAAAGGTATTGAATTGTCCTGAAATTTTCTTCGGAGATTTGTTGCAGGAAGGAAATATGGGGCTGCTTATGGCGCTGCAGAACAGAAGCGAACAGGAATGTTCTGTGGAATGGCTTTTGGAAGAGGCCAAAAGCGCTATGCGTCTTTTCATTGAAGATATGACTCAGCAAAAGAAAGAGGATAATATTTTGGTGGAAAAGGTGCGGAACCTGGAGGCGCGGGTGAAAGAACTGACAGAGGACGAAAATATCAAATACAGTGTGGAAGAACTGGCGGCATTTCTGGACATGGATCCGGAGGAGATGGAGGCTGTGCTTCAGCTGACAGGAGATGACAAATAGTGGTTTATGATTTTTTAATAGAATTAACATGTTTTCTTCATTGCATATTCACATGGGAAGACGTATAGTTGATATAATGAGAATGGCACAGCGGGCAAATAGTTTGCACAGATGCCAGGACGGAGGAGATAGAAATGGACGTTGAAGAAAAAAAGAAGCCGCAGCCGCCAAAGAAGCCATTGCTGTTTTGGTATGCAATGATTCTGGTGGTGTTAATGGTAATTAATTTATTCGTTACCCCGGCGATAGCGGAAAAGAGCATTAAACAGGTATCCTACGATAAGTTTTTGGAATACCTGGACGATGGAAAGGTAAAAGAAGTCAGCCTGGAATCTGATGTGATTTATTTTTCACTGAAAGGTGATAAAAAGGAAAAAGAGCAGGTTTGTAAGACAGGACGTATTCCAGATGCACAGGAAGTAGAAAGACTTGATGAAGCAGGTGTGGAGTTTGCCTCTGAGATACCCAATAAGGTAAATCCCCTTGTAAGTTTCCTTGTTTCCTGGGTGTTGCCATTTGTGCTTATCTGGTTTGTGGGCGGTTGGCTCATGAGAAGAATGATGAAAAACATGGGCGGCGGCGCTGGACCGGGCGCCATGACCTTTGGAAAGAGCAATGCCAAGATTTATGTAAAATCCTCTACAGGAATTAAGTTTTCTGATGTGGCAGGAGAAGATGAGGCAAAAGAGCTGTTAAGCGAAATTGTGGATTATCTGCACAATCCGGAAAAATATAGAGAAATCGGCGCCTCCATGCCAAAGGGCGCGTTGCTTGTAGGCCCTCCGGGAACCGGTAAAACCCTTCTTGCAAAAGCAGTTGCAGGTGAAGCAAATGTACCTTTCTTCTCTATTTCAGGTTCTGAATTTGTAGAGATGTTTGTAGGTATGGGCGCTGCCAAGGTAAGGGATTTATTTAAGCAGGCAAATGAAAAAGCGCCTTGTATTGTATTTATTGATGAGATTGATACCATTGGTAAGAAGCGTGATGGAAGCGCTATGGGCGGCAACGATGAAAGAGAACAGACCTTGAATCAGCTTCTGACAGAAATGGACGGTTTTGACGGTTCAAAAGGTGTGGTAATTCTGGCGGCAACCAACCGTCCGGATTCTCTGGACGCAGCGCTTTTAAGACCAGGTCGTTTTGACAGGCGTATTCCAGTAGAGCTTCCGGACTTAAAGGGAAGAGAGGAAATCCTAAAAGTACATGCAAGAAAAATTAAGATTTCCGACAATGTAAATTTCCATGAGATTGCAAAGGCAGCTTCCGGCGCCTCTGGTGCAGAGCTGGCGAATATTGTCAATGAAGCAGCCCTGCGCGCTGTCCGTGACAGAAGAAAATTTGCCACACAGGCAGATATGGAAGAGAGTATTGAAGTAGTTATTGCCGGATACCAGAAGAAGAGCCGTGTGCTGTCAGAGAAGGAGAAGCTGATTGTTTCCTATCATGAGGTGGGACATGCTCTGGTAGCAGCGTTGCAGACAAATTCTGCCCCAGTACACAAGATTACCATTATCCCCAGAACCTCAGGGGCTCTTGGTTATACGATGCAGGTAGATGAGGGAGAACATTTCCTCATGTCCAAGGAAGAATTGGAGAATAAGATTGCAACCTTCACAGGAGGAAGGGCGGCGGAAGAGCTGATTTTCCACTCTGTAACCACAGGTGCATCAAATGATATTGAGCAGGCAACCAAGATTGCAAGAGGCATGATTAGCCGCTTTGGTATGAGCGATGAGTTTGATATGGTGGCAATGGAAAGTATGTCCAACCAGTATCTGGGCGGGGACAGTTCTCTGGCATGCTCTTTTGAAACTCAGACGCTGATTGACAAAAAGGTTGTGGAGCTGGTTAAGAAACAGCATGACAAGGCGTACAAAATACTGGAGGACAATCTTGCAAAGCTGCATGAGCTGGCAAAATTCCTGTATGAGCATGAAACTATTACAGGAGAGGAATTTATGAGAATTCTGGAAACAAAACCAAGGATTGGTATGAGCGGACAGGAAATCGTAGAAGAGGATAACCGCTCACAAGGGGTTGACCAGTTATAAGTCCAAGATAAAAAATACCACTCTTGTCAAAATTTATTGATATGAGGGTGGTATTTTTTCATGCATTTCTTGATTTCAGGAAATGATTATGCTATACTACAACACGTTGCAAAGCCCATTACTAGGAGACGTCCACTGGAAGTCTGCTCCGTATATTACGGAAAAAATAAGGTCTTAAGGGCTTTCCGCCGATTTCCGGCGTAAAATGAATCGTGTGTTCGTGACCTTCCACACGTAAAACAAAACTAAAGGAGAAAACAGAATATGAAGAACAAGAGTGTAACCTTTTTAACCCAGGCGGCAATGATTGCTGCTATCTATGTGGTGCTGACCATGGTATTTGCGCCCTTCAGCTTTGGAGAGGTCCAGGTTCGGGTGGCAGAAGCGCTGACGATTCTGCCGATTTTTACACCTGCTGCGATTCCGGGGCTGTTTGTAGGCTGTCTTATTGGGAACATTACCGGCGGCGCTGTTTTACCGGATATTATTTTCGGGAGCATTGCAACCCTTATTGGTGCAGCAGGCACTTACCAGTTGAGAAAATGCCACAGAGTTCTTGCAGTCTTACCGCCTATACTGGCAAATATCATTATTGTTCCATTTGTGCTGCGATATGCCTATGGCGTTGTGCTTCCGATTCCGTTTATGATGCTTACCGTAGGAATTGGTGAAGTCATTTCCTGTGGAATTATGGGAAACATACTGGCAGCCGTGCTGGGAAAATACAAAGGACGTATCTTTGCATCTGCCAGGGTATAAAAAGAGAAGATAAATGAGGGCAGAAAGCTGTTGGACAAAAACACAAAAAGTCAGATGTGTTTTGTACAGCAGCTTTTTTCTGTTTGTTTTTCACTTATTTTTTTCCACACTTCATCATCAAATCTGCGGTTTTTGAAGTAAAAAGGTCTGTCTGCATCTGTGATTTCCCGAATTATGCGGCAGGGATTTCCGGCAGTATAAAGAGATACGTTAGGTCCGAAAAGCACATTATCTCCAATGGTAATTTTACCCACGTCCAGCATAACACAGTTTACATTTGCAAAGAAAATTTTTCCTATCTGAATATGTTCTCCATATTCAAAGTAGAGAGGCGGCTCAAAATACGCAGAGCCTTTGAGTATAGATGTTTTATACTGTGAAAGCTAACACTTTATTCACTTATAATTGCACAATCCTTTTCGAATCTCCCAATCATTTACTTTGACATCTATATCCCAGTATGATAAACTAAAATCAATTATGGAATCTTATACCCTCAACAACAATTATAGATAAGAATACATATTTGAAACTATATACCAATCAAGAAGTTACAGAGGTGAAAAAATTGGACAAAAACGAGTACAGGGCAAAACTTGATGAAATTAATGACCTGGTAGACAGACAGGACTACAAGGGCGCCCTCAAAATTGTTGATACCATTGACTGGAGAAGAGTACGCAGCGCCAGAACCTTGTGTATGGTGGGTGAAATCTACGAGGCAAACAAACGGTATGAGGACAGCCGGAAGCTGCTTCTTCTCGCGCACCAGAGAGCGCCTATTGGAAAAACAGTTCTGTACAGACTGGTGGAGCTTTCTATTAAAATGGGGAATTTTGACGAGGCTGTGGACTATTACAAGCGGTTTGTGGAAGTATCTCCAAATGACAACAGCCGTTACATTCTGAAATATAAAATTTACAGAGCAAAACGTTCCCCTATTGAAGAACAGATTTCCATATTGCAGGAATATAAGGACAGAGAATATACGGAACGCTGGGCTTACGAGCTGGCAAGGCTGTATGCAAAGGCCGGAATGAAGGAAGCGTGTGTGGAAGAATGTGATGATCTGATTTTGTGGTTCAGTGAAGGCAGATATGTGAATAAAGCAATGGAATTAAAGATGAAATTTGCGCCACTGACAGCGTCACAGAAGGAGAAATACGAAAGCCGTTTTAAGAGTATATCAGCAGGAAGAACTGCTGCGGAACCAAAACCGACAAAGACGGAGAAACCGGACATTACAGCAAATGCATTTAACAGCAGCCAGGATAAGGAAATTGAAGAAATCTTAAAGAGCATTACCATAGGAGATATGAGCAGTCCGGCGCCTACATCTGAGAAGCAGCCGGAGTATATGCCTCAATCTGATGCAAAACCGCAGCAGCCGGAAGATTTGCAGGATAAGGTTGCCCAGGGTCTGCGCGATGTTTTCCAGGGAAATGCAGATGAAGAGGTAATTGCTGCAACCTGTGAGCCGGAAAAGAACGCTGCGCCTCAAAAGGGTGATTATATTGTAAAAGATTTAGAACCTGAGGATATTCACGGGCAGTCAGGCTTTAAGCCGTTCCATGTAGGCGGCGCTATGACAATGGAGGTTAAGGCAGAAGCGCCGAAATCTCAGATGTTTACACCAAAAAGTGAGGATTCAGAAGCTTTCAGAACCGATACAAAAAATCTGGAATTTGATTTGGAAGCGCTTCTGGCAGAAACAGCAAATGAGTTGGCTCAGGCAGTAGCAGAAGAAACAGAGTCTGAAAGCAAAGAGGAAGTACAGGAAGAGGCTGCGGGTACAGAAGAAGTTTCAGAAGAAACAGAGTCTGAAGCAGAAGATACGGATGCATTCCAGGCAGGACTGGAAGCTGTAGCAAATGCTTTTGCACCAGAGGAAACGGTAGAAGAAGATGTGAAGGAAACCGCGCAGGATACCGGATTACCTGCACCGGCAGCTGCAAGAGCAGCTATTGTGGCAGACAATTTAAGAGCAGCGCTTTCTGAAAAGGCAGAAGAAATTGATGCGCTGGCAGCAGAAAAAATGGAATCGGCGGTTGTGGAAGCTGAAGTTGTGGAAGAGAAAAACAGCGGATACAGACGAGGCGCCTGAGGCGGAAATCGCTGAAACAGAGCCGGAGGCAGCCGAAGTTTCCGATACAGCAGAAACCGAAAGTCCGGAAGCAGAAGACGTAGTCGATGTGGAAGAGAATTTAGAGGAAACAGGGGAGTTTCCGGTAGACGAACTGGCAGAAGAGCTTGTAAATACGGTTGAAACAGAGGATGCAGAGGCTGTTGATCTGCAGGTTCCGGAAGGCGCTACAAAGGAAATTCCGGTAGAAGCAGTAAAAGAGAAGCTGGGAGAGGTTGATTTCTCAGAAGTTCTGGCACAGGAGCTGGAGGATATAGCAGAGCCGCAGAAGGAGGATTCTCATATTAAACGTGTGACTGCATCTGTAGAAGCTGATACACAGCACAGCGCACATGCGTTCCAGACTGCGGTTGAGGGTCTGATGCGTCATCACCTTACAGAAGAGGAACACAGACGTCTGTTTACTTATTTTGCACCGATTCCGGGCATGAGTCAGCAGATTAACGAAGCTTTGGATACAGCACAGGAATCTGCATGTGCAAAGACCTCCTGTACAGGAAATATCATTGTGACAGGAAGGGAAGGATCCGGAAAGACTCGTCTTTCCGAAGGCCTGATTAAAGCACTTTGCAAGGAGCGGCAGATGGAGGGTGCGAGAGTTGCATTCCTGACTGCAGAACAGTTGAATAAAAAAGACCCGGCAGCAGTGGTAAATACCCTTGCAGGGGGATTTCTGGCAGTGGAAAATGCAGGAAAATTAAGCAGCCAGACCATAGAAAACCTGTCAAAGGCAATGGAATTTAAGACCAATCGTCTGACCGTGATTCTGGAGGATTTAAAACCGGGTATTCGTGCTTTGGAGGCAGATTATCCTGAGTTCATGAAGAAATTTGATTCCCGCATCGTGATTCCGGTGTTTACCAATGACGAGTTGGTTTCCTTTGCAAAAACTTATGCAAAGGAACTGGGATATAAGATTGACGACATGGCAGTACTTGCCCTGTATACGTTGATTGGTGACAATCAGAATGAGGAAAATCCGGTAACCATTGGCACTGTACGGGAAATGATGGACGAAGCCATTAAGAGAGCGTCAAAAAAAGGCAGAAGACCCGGCAAGAGAGTGGGGAAACGCCATCTGGACGAAAGCGGCAGAATTATGCTGTATGAAAAAGACTTTGATGTTTAAACAGGAGGAAACAAAATGACAGCCCCTTATCTGGGAAATCCAAAGAAAACCATAGAGGTTCTTCAAAAATATGATTTTGTTTTTCAGAAAAAATTCGGGCAGAATTTCCTCATTGATACCCATGTATTGGATAAAATTGTAAATGCTGCAAGGATTACAAAAGAAGACTTTGTTCTGGAGATTGGTCCTGGTATCGGGACCATGACCCAGTATCTTGCCAGCGCGGCGAGAGAGGTCTTTGCAGTAGAGATTGACAGGGCATTGATTCCTATTCTGGAAGATACCCTGCAGGATTACGAAAACGTAACCATTCTCAATGAAGATATATTAAAGGTAGATATCAGAAAGCTGGCAGAGGAGCGCAACGGCGGAAGGCCAATAAAAGTTGTGGCGAATCTGCCCTATTATATTACAACGCCGATTATCATGGGATTGTTTGAGGGAGAAGTGCCTATTGACTCCATTACGGTTATGGTGCAGAAGGAAGTGGCAGACCGCATGCAGGTAGGGCCGGGAACAAAGGATTATGGCGCCCTGTCTTTGGCTGTGCAGTATTACGCAGAGCCGTATATTGTAGCAAATGTACCGCCAAACTGTTTTATGCCAAGACCGAAGGTGGGAAGTGCGGTGATACGCCTTACAAGACATGAAACCCCTCCGGTTGATGTGAAGGATACAAAGCTGATGTTTCGGATTATCCGGGCGTCTTTTAACCAGAGGAGAAAAACACTGGCAAATGGTTTGAAGAATTCACCGGAAATTTCCTTTACAAAGGAAGAAATCCAAAATGCCATAGCAGCCTGCAGATTTCCGGAGGGTGTTCGGGGAGAAGCTCTGAGTTTGGAAGATTTTGCGGCTCTTACCAATGAGTTTTCAAAAATAAAATAAATACAATAACGGAAAAGCCACCGCAGTTTTCTGCGATGGCTTTCTTCTATAAATATTAAAGGAAGGAGAGCCGACTCTTGCGAGTCGACATATGAAAAAGAAAATATAAAAATAATGTGCTTTGTATTATTTTTATGATATTAGTATATCCTTTAAATATGTTCAAATCGTGTTGAAGTTGTGAAGAAATCATGAACGAAATTCAAAAGTTTTATGAATGTTCAGGATTCTCCAAATCAGCAGAAAGTGTCTGAATCTGCAGGTGCTCAATATCCAGAAAATGTTCGATACAGACACGGATTCCGCCGATTAGACAGGAAATATCCTGGAGTCGGGAAGCAAGGATTTTGCAGTCCCTGTTTTGGTGGCAGCGAAGGTATTCTGCAATCCGGGAATTGATATCCGGGATACAGTTGGAGAAAAAGCTGTTCAGTACAATCAGGTCTGTATTAAAGGTATTTACAATGTTATTCATACCAATTGCCATGTATTTGACAAACAGATTTATCATTTCTATGGCTTCTGGGCGTTTTTGCTGGTAATCTTTTAAAAATTCTTCTGTATTGACATGGGATTGACCGATTTTGCGTGCATACTCCTCTAAGATAGCCCGTTCAGAAGCATATTGTTCCAGGCAGCCTTCATTTCCACAGGCGCAGGGCTTTCCGTCTGGAAAGAGAATGGTATGTCCCAGTTCCCCGGCATATCCGTCCTGTCCCTTATAAAGTTTTCCGTTGACTAAAATTCCCATACCGATGCCATCGTGGACATTGATGTGTATCATATTTTGATATCCACAGCGAAAGGCAGATTCTCCAAGCACAGAAAAGTTGGATTCATTTTCCGAAAAAACCGGAATCTGAAATCTTCCGGAAAGCAGTTCACTCAGATTTGGCGCAGGAAGAGGATAGTAAGGAGTGAAAACAATACGGTTTTTATGCACAACACCGTAAATACCAATACCTATTCCTACAATGCCGTAAGGACTTTCTTTGCAGTTTTCCATATGTTCAGAAATAATGTGTTCCAACAGAGGAAGCAGGTTCGCTTCAGGAGAGAAGGGAAATTCCTTTACCCGGCAGTTCTCCCCTTTTAAATCTGTTATCAGGGTGATAATCTGGTGCGGGCGCACGTCTATGGCAAGAACCTGACCGCAGCTTTGATGGAATTTCAGTAAAATAGGTTTTCTTCCCATGGCAGTCTGGGCGCTTCCGATTTCCTGAACCAGATTTTTGTCCAGCAGTTCCTGCACAATGTTGGAAATGGTAGCCTTTGTAAGCTGCAAATGCTTTGCTAAATCTGCTCTGGAAACAGGGGGATTGTTTACAATGTATTCTAAAACCAGCCGTCGGTTGGTGTTTCTTATCATTTCCTGGTTGGCAATGGGCATGACAGCAGTTCTCCTTTGCATAAAAATTTTATCTGTTTCTATCATACACGGTTTAAAGGAGAGGGGCAAGAGGGATTTGTTTAAAGGGTAAACAAAAAGATTTAAGGAATATTAGGAAAGTCTTTAGATAAACTTTAGATGTTTCTCATAGCACTTTGTGCTATAATGAGGTGGAAATTTGAAACAAAGAGTTTTGAAAAACAGGAGATAGAGATATGAAGAAAAAAGGAATTGCGTTACTGTTGACAGGGCTTATGATAGCAGCAACCCCATTTTCTGTCTATGCAGACCGGGAAGATGCAAAGCTGAATGTGCCTTATGTTTCCCTTGGTGCGGATTTGAACACAACGGAGCGTGCTGCAGTGTTGCATTTTCTGGGAGTGACAGAGGAGGAACTGAAGGAGTATACTGTGGCGACAGTGACAAATAAAGACGAGCATGATTATCTGGATTCTTATCTGGATAAGAGCGTTATTGGTTCAAGGGCGCTGTCTTCTGTGCTGGTAGAAGGGAAGAAGGACGGAAACGGCATTAATGTTACTACGAAGAATATTACCTACTGTACTCCGGGAATGTATGAAAACGCCCTGGCAACAGCAGGAATTAAGGACGCGGATATTATTGTAGCAGGCCCTTTTGAGATTTCCGGTACAGCCGCGCTGGTAGGCGCCATTAAATCCTACGAAAATATGACCGGGGAAACTGTGAAGACGGAAAATGTGGAAACAGCTACAAATGAGCTTGTGATTACCGGGCAGGTGGCAGAGAGCGTAGGAGATACAGAGAAAGCGGAGCAGCTCATCGGCGCGGTGAAAGAACAGGTGGTAGACGGCCAGGCAGTGACAGCAGAGGAAATCGGCGAAGTAGTAGACCAGGCAGCCGAGGAGCTGAGTATTCAGCTTTCTGAAGAAGACCGTCAGGCGATTGTGAAGCTTATGGAAAAAATAGACGGTCTGAATCTGGATGTGGAAACTTTGAAGGAACAGGCAAAGGATTTGTACGGAAAAATTGAGGATTTGGGACTGAAGCTGGATATTAACAAGGAAGAGGTGGAAGGCTTTTTCCAGAAGATTATCAATGCCATTAAGGAATTTTTTGCGGGGCTGACAGAAGGGTAATACAAGTTAAGAGTTTTATAATTGCTTGACATAAATAAAATGGGAGATGAAAAACATCTCCCTTAAAATTTGTTGTAATGGTAAGTTATAACTGGAAACTATAAATGAGCAAATATTGAAATTTGCACAAAACTACCCTACCAGTTTCAAAACAGCTTCAAGTGACGCGCCATTTTTTATGAACTGGTGCAGATTACCGATTCGCTCTGTTTTGACTTGATCTTGAAAATACCGGTATCCTTCCTCGAAGGTATTGTATTTCCCAGAATGCATACAGCACATGTAATGAACCAATGACATGATCAGCCAATACCGCTCGATTCCCTGCCGTGAGCGGATCTGACATTTGTCCAGCGCAAGTTTGTTTTTGCTCTGACGGAAAAATAATTCGATTGGCCACCGTTCTGTATATGTGTCAAGGATTTCCTGTGTGGATATTCCGGCATTTGTGGATATAAATACCCTCAGCGATTTCGGATTTCCAAAAGCTTCCCGGGGATAGCTGATAATAACCACCGCGTTTGGAATATCATTGAGTTCTCCTTCGTAGCGATACACATAGAATTCACGGCCGCCAACGGTCACAAGGCTGACAGCACGGTCTGTTTTTCTCAAATGAAGGGCAAACTCACTGACTTTCTGGCGGATTCCGCATGGATAGATGACCCGGTTGGTCTTCAGCGCTCCAATCGTATAAAATCCTTTCCGGATAAAACTCTCCATTACCTTTACGGAGGTATACCAGCTGTCGCATAGGAAATAGGAAATCACCGGTGCCACAGGAAGTTCATCCGCAATCTCCTGGACAATCTGTATCTTTGACTTTGATTTGTCATACAGGATGTCGGCATAATTCAGTATGAGCCCATTACAGGAAAGCATGACAGAAACAATCTGATGCCCATAATCCTGACAGCCCTTTAAATGGGATTGATGAAAGTACGCCGCTTCAATTGGATGCCCGGCCTGTAACGAAGGCCTGGTATGCGAAGCAATCGTATCATCCACAATACAGAAAACAGGCTGTCCTGAGCGTTGCGCTTCCAGATAAATAACCTGTATGACGGCATTTTTCAAAGTATCCTGGAGAGCGGAATCATTCCACTTGCCGTGGTTCAGGAAATAGGCGGTTGTGGTTCTATGCTGGTTACTTACTTCGGCGAAATCTACAGTTTTCCCCCTGTAACCACGGAGGAAAACGGAAACAATGATAGTCATCAGATGGTTTAGGTACACATCGGATAAAAATAAGCCGAGTTTTAAGGTTTTAAAGTAATTGTAAATACTGTTAGAATGATGTATACTGTTTGCAACGGGCACCCCCTTGTTGTTTGAGTATGTTGTTTGTTGGTACTTCAATTATACATCATTCAACAGCGGGTGTCTTTATTTTGTGCAATATTTGGTATTTACTCATTTATAGCTGGAAAAATAACAAAAGTTTTAAAATGTAATTGTAAATTATTATTTATTGAATAAACGATATCGTATTTAATCTATTTTGTCAAGGGCATTTTGGATAGAATCATTTCCAGGCAATTTTCATAAACGAGTTCTTTGACGTTGTCACAGTAATCAGCAAGTGGTGGAAGCATAGAAAAATTAGTTGTGAAAAATTTATCCGTTTCCTTAAAAAATCCATTGAAGAACCAAGGTTGTTTTCCTTTGACGGTGTTTCGGGCAAATATAGCAACGATTTCCTGATTGTATATAGTCAATAATCCTGTGTTCATACATCGGAATTTTTTGTCAGGAGAAAGGATAAATTTATTTTCTTCATCAATCCTGTTGTAAGTAAATTGAATATAATTTCTTAAAATGCGATAAGGGTCAGAGTTTTGGACTTTCTTTTATTTCTCACATCTCAAGTTTCATATCCCCGTCTTTTATCATATGCAGCTTCCGCATACCCTGAGCGATTCCCAGTGTCAGCACTCCTGGCAGTACAAAGTGCAGAAGTACGATTTTCACCATAACAACCGCAGGCTCTTCCTGGGCGGTCATGGTCTGGAAAGTGGAAATCTGTCCCAGTAATGCCATACTGCCAATTCCGGCTCCTGCAGCTGTGTTGTTCATTTTGGCAATCAGTGTGCTGACCGGTCCCAGAATCGCACTGGAGAGAAGGACAGGCAGCCAGATAAGGGGTCTTTTCAGAATGTTTGGAAGTTCTAAAAGGGGAGTGCCAAGCCCCAGGGACAGAAGACCTCCCACGCCGTTTTCCTTATATCCGGCAATGGCAAAGCCCACCATACTGCAGCAGCAGCCCACAGTAGCAGCGCCTGCGGCAAGACCGGTAAGATGCAAGGTGATTGCCAGCGCTGCAGCGTTTAGTGGCAGGGTGATGAAAATACACATCAGCAGGGATATGGTCATACCCATGAGAAAAGGCTTTTGCTGCGCTGCCCAGTTTACTGCATTTCCCAGATATTCCATGCCATGACTTAGAGGGATTCCTGCCCAAATGCCTACAAGAGAGCCGCCCAGGATTCCGGCAGCAGGGGCAAGTACAAGGTCAGAACGGATTCTGCCCTCTATAAGGCGTACCAGTTCAATGGCGGCAAAAGCTGCGAAAAAAGCCCCCAGAGGCTCTGTTTTTTCAGCAAGAGAAGAGATTCCCTCTGTCTGAAAAAGCGCTCCGGAAGCAAATTCTTTGGCAAAGGCTCCCACAGTCCCTGCAATGGCAGCAGAAAGAGCGGCAAGAGAGCTTTCCTCCAGGCGGCAGGCCATACCAATGCCAATGCCTGCTCCGGTAAGAGCAATGGCAAGCTGTCCCAGGTGAAGCAAAAACGCTGCCACTTGCCCGTCTAAAAGACCGGAAATCTGACAAAGCCCGGTTCCCAGTACCAGTGTGGTAAACAGCCCGTATGCCATACCGCTAAAACCTTCAATAAAAAAGCGATTTAATATTCTTTTCATAATTTCAGATTCTTAAATAAGGATCCAAGGGAAGTAGAGATTTCTTCACTTTCCGGTAATTCGTAATCCGGTTCTTCATCCTTTTCTTCCGGAATTTCGATTAAAGCTTTCATGCTCAGGCTGATTTTGCCGTCTTCGTTTTTAATAACTTTTGCTGTTACCGTATCCCCAATGCGTAACACGGCTTTTGGAGATTTGATTCTCTTTTCGGAAATCTGAGAAATATGTACCAGACCGGAAATGCCATCTCCCAAATCTACAAATGCACCGTAGGTCTGCAGGGATTCTACCTTTCCTTCTACAATGCTGCCCACCTGAATGCTGTTGATTTTTTTCAGTTTTTCGGCATCGGCTTTTTCCTTTAAGATTTCTCTGGCAGAGAGAATCAGACGGTTTTCCTGCTCATCTACTTCAAACACGCGGACAGTCAGAGTCTTTTTCAGATAATCTTCCGGGTCTTCCACATAAGTAAGAGCAAGCTTGGATACAGGGATGAAAGCACGGATTCCCTCTACATACGCAATGACACCGCCTTTTACGATTCCTTCTACTGTAACCTCAAATTCTGTTTTATCTTCTTTCATCTGCTCCAGTTTGTCCCAGATAAGCATATCGTCATCTCTGAAATCAGAGAAGGACGCATTGATTTCGTCCATGAAATCTTCCATGGTTTCCTGTTTTTTCATTTCTTCTGACATTTTAGTACCTCCCAATTTTCAGTTTGCGTCCAGTATAACACAATTGCCCATTGATTTAGAAGTGTGTTACTATAAAATCATCATAACCCGAAAGGAAAAAAATATGGCGAAACAGGGGAAAATATATATTATAGGACACAAAAATCCGGATACAGATTCGATTTGCTCTGCTATTGCGTATGCAGATATTAAGAATCGCCTGAATAACGGATACAGATATTCGGCAAAGCGCGCAGGACAGATAAATGAAGAAACAGAGTATGTGCTGAAAAAATTCGGTGTAGAAGCGCCGGGATATCTTTCTGATGTGGGAACTCAGGTGAAAGACATGGAAATTCGAGAAACACCGGGGGTTCCGAACAACATTTCTATTAAAGATGCCTGGGCAATTATGAAGGAGAGCAGCGCAGTAACGCTTCCCATTACAAAGGAAGACGGACAGTTGGAAGGGCTGATTACTACAGGGGATATTGCGAAATCTTATATGGATGCCCATGACAATTACTTCCTTTCCAATGCCAGAACTCAATACAGAAGTATTGCAAATACGGTGGACGGCACAGTGGTAACAGGAAATTCCCACGGTTATTTTGTACAGGGTAAGGTGGTTATCGGTGCCAGCCCACCCGGACAAGCTGGGAGAATTTCTGGAAGAAGACGATTTGGTCATTCTGGGGGACAGACATGAAGATCATTTGTGTGCCATTGAGCAGAACGTAAGCTGTATGATTGTGTGCAATCACGCAGAGGTGGCAGAGGATATTAAAATCGCAGCAGAGCGAAACCAGTGTGTGATTATTCAGTCTTCTCTGGACACCTTTACAGTAGCGCGTCTGATTAATCAGAGTATTCCGGTAAAGCATATTATGAAAAAAGAATAATCTGATTACCTTCCAGACTGATGACTTTACAGACCATATTAAGGATATCATGGTGCCAGAACCGGCCACCAGAGCCTTTCCTGTGGTAAATAAACCATGGAAAATACATAGGAACGGTTTCCCGCCGTAATTTGCTGGGAATGAAGAAGAAACAGTTGATTCTGGTTGACCATAATGAAAAAACACAGGCAGTAGACAATATCGACGCCGCAGAGGTGCTGGAAATCATTGACCACCACAGACTCGGCTCTCTGGAAACCCTGCAGCCCATTATGTTCCGCAATCAGCCTGTGGGCTGTACAGCAACTATTATGTATCAGATGTATACAGAAAAGGCGCTGGAAATCAGTCCGGCCATAGCAGGACTTTTGTGTTCTGCCATTATTTCTGATACGCTGATGTTCCGTTCTCCTACCTGCACTTCTTCGGATAAAATGGCAGCAGGAGCGCTGGCTCTGATTGCAGGGATTAACATTGAGGAGCATGCAAAGGAAATGTTTACAGCAGGCAGCAACCTGAAAGGAAAGACCACAGAGGTTATCTTCTATCAGGATTTCAAACGTTTTACCTCTGATAAGCTGAATTTCGGCGTGGGACAGATAAGCTCCATGAACGCAGAGGAGCTGGAAGATTTAAAGCAGCGGCTGATTCCTTTCATGGAGCATGAATGTGGAAAGAACGGAATTTCTATGGTCTTTTTCATGCTTACCAATATTTTAGAGGAATCCTCTGAAGTTATTTGTTACGGAGAGGGAAGTTGCCGTCTGGTAGAGGAATCCTTTGATGTAAAAGAATGTCAGGGAGGCT
Source organism: Blautia argi (assembly GCF_003287895.1). Lineage (NCBI taxonomy): Bacteria > Bacillati > Bacillota > Clostridia > Lachnospirales > Lachnospiraceae > Blautia > Blautia argi. Next base: position 286,333 of record NZ_CP030280.1, read on the forward strand.
ATGTGCTTCCGGGGGTAGTTTCCAGGAAGAAACAGTTGATTCCTGCTTTTATCGGAACCCTGCAGCAGAATAATAATTAGGAATGGTTTGAAAAGGAGATTGAAATGGCAAAAGCAGAGTGGAAGCCCGGAAATATGCTGTATCCGCTGCCGGTGGTAATGGTCAGTGTGGCAGACGAGGAAGGGCATGACAATATTATCACAGTTGCATGGGCGGGAACCGTCTGTACCAATCCTCCCATGGTGTCTATTTCTGTAAGACCGGAGCGTTATTCTTATCAGATGCTTCTGGATACCAGAGAATTTGTGATCAACCTGACAACGGAAAAGCTGGCCTTTGCCACAGATTACTGCGGTGTAAAGTCAGGAAGAGAGGTAGATAAGTTTAAAGAACTGCATCTGACCCGTGAAAAGGCAAGTCATGTGGGTGTTCCCATGATTGGTGAAGCGCCGGTGTCTATTGAGTGCCGGGTGCGGGAAATTCAGGAATATGGCAGTCACAGCGTTTTTACTGCAGATGTGCTGGCTGTGCATGTGGATACTGCATACATGGATGAAAAAGGCAAGTTTGACTTGGCTTTGGCAAATCCTATTGTTTATTCCCATGGGGAATATTACGGACTGGGAAAAAAGCTGGGAACCTTTGGATATAGCATTAAGAAAAAGAGAAAGAAAAAACAGCCGAAAAAGAAGGGGTGAGATACTGTGAATAAACAGAATGTGGTGCTAATCGGCATGCCGGGTGTGGGGAAAAGTACGGTAGGTGTGATTCTGGCAAAGGTGCTGGGCTATGAATTTGTAGATTCAGACCTGCTGATTCAGAAGGCAGAGAAAAGACTGCTGCGGGAAATCATTGCCCAGGAAGGACAGGCGGGATTTCTCAAAATCGAAAATCGAGTGAATGCTTCTATTGATATGGAAAAAACAGTGATTGCCACAGGCGGAAGCGTGGTGTACTGCACAGAGGCCATGGAGCATTTGAAGAAAATCGGTACAGTGGTGTATTTGAAGCTGGACTATGAAATTTTGAAAAAAAGACTGGGGAATTTGAGATGCAGAGGTGTGGTTCTGCGAAAGGGACAGACCTTAAAAGACCTGTATGATGAGAGAACGCCTCTATATGAGAAATACGCAGATATTGTTGTTGATGAGAAAAATCTGAATATTGAAGAAACTTTACAGAAAATATTGGAAAATCTGGAAAAATAATAGAGAATATCTCTGGGAAAATGGGCAGAAGACGCTGAAAGTGTTAATTTTTATTTACAAATGCGCTTATCTGTTATAATATAATGGTTAAGCCATAAAATAATAACAACCTATTTTGAAATACAGACTTTGATTCGGATATGGCTTTTTCTATAGATTTAACAGAATAATTTGAAAATATCAATACTGCAAAGGTGCAGTCAATAATAAGAGGTGCGTATATGGAACAGTATGTTATCAAAGGTGGCAACCCGTTAGTCGGCGAAGTGGAGATTGGCGGTGCAAAAAATGCAGCGCTTGCCATTCTGGCAGCAGCGATTATGACAGATGAAACGGTACACATTGAAAACTTACCCGATGTTCGAGATATTAATGTTTTATTGGAAGCTATCAGAGAAATTGGTGCAACCGTTGACCGTATCGGTCCCACAGAAGTAAAGATTGCAGGGGCTACTATTGGAAATGTCAGCGTAGAATATGAATATATCAAGAAAATAAGAGCGTCTTATTATCTTTTGGGCGCTTTGTTAGGCAAATATAAAAACGCGGAGGTTCCCCTTCCCGGCGGCTGTAACATCGGAAGTCGTCCCATTGACCAGCATTTAAAGGGCTTCCGTGCGCTTGGTGCGTCTGTAGATATTATTCACGGCGCAGTTGTGGCAAAGGCTGACCATCTCACTGGGAAGCATATTTTCCTGGATATGGTGTCTGTAGGCGCTACCATTAATATTATGATGGCAGCTGCTATGGCAGAAGGAAATACAACCATCGAGAATGCAGCCAGAGAGCCTCATGTGGTTGATGTGGCAAACTTTTTGAACAGCATGGGTGCAAATATCAAGGGTGCAGGAACAGACGTTATCCGTATTAAGGGTGTGGACAAGCTTCATGGAACCACATACTCCATTATTCCTGACCAGATTGAAGCAGGTACCTTTATGTGCGCGGCAGCGGCAACCATGGGTGATATTATGGTGAAGAATGTAATTCCAAAGCATCTGGAAGCAACCACTGCCAAATTAGAAGAAATCGGCTGTCAGGTGGAAGAATTTGACGATGCCGTGCGTGTAGTGGCAAATAAGCGTCTGAAACGCACAAATGTAAAGACCATGCCGTATCCCGGCTATCCCACAGATATGCAGCCTCAGTTTGCTGTAGCGCTGGTGCTGGCAGAGGGGACAAGCATTGTAACAGAAAGTATTTTTGAGAATCGTTTCAAATATGCGGACGAGCTGGCAAGAATGGGCGCAAACATTAAGGTAGAAGGAAATACCGCAATTATTGACGGTGTGGAGAAGCTTACCGGAGCCAGAGTCAGCGCGCCGGATCTGCGAGCAGGTGCAGCCTTGGTTATTGCAGGACTTGCTTCTGAAGGCATTACCATTGTGGACGATATTGTATATATCCAGAGAGGCTATGAGAGATTCGAGGAGAAGCTCAGAAGCCTTGGGGCAGAGATTGAGAAGGTATCCAGTGAAAAGGAATTGAAGAAGTTTCAACTGCGGGTGGGATAAATAAGACTTGACTTACCGCGAAAAAGCCTGTATTGTAGTATTGCAACTGAATATTTATATTTTCTCTTATTCAGAGTGATGGAGTTACATAGGAACTGTGAAGTCACGGCAACCCCGCCAAGCGGAAGGTGCCAACCTGAGCGAGTAGTCGAACAATAAGAGGATTCATATTACGAATATACATGAGTCCGCTTAGGTGGGCTCATTTTTGCGTGAAGCCCCCAGGCAGGAGAAAATATACATACAAAGAAAAGGAGAATTCATACATGGAAAAAAGATTGTTTACATCTGAATCAGTAACAGAAGGCCATCCGGATAAAATGTGCGACGCCATTTCTGATGCCATTTTGGACGCACTTATGGAAAAAGACCCAATGAGCCGTGTAGCCTGTGAAACAGCAACCACAACCGGTATGGTAATGGTAATGGGTGAAATCACAACAAACGCTTATGTGGATATTCCGAAAATTGTAAGAGATACAGTTCGTGAAATCGGATACACAAGAGCAAAATACGGTTTTGATGCAGATACCTGCGGTGTTATTACAACCATTGACGAGCAGTCAGCAGATATTGCACTGGGCGTAGACAAAGCTCTGGAGGCAAAAGAAAACAAAATGTCAGAGGAAGAGCTGGACGCGATCGGAGCCGGTGACCAGGGCATGATGTTTGGATTTGCAACAGATGAAACAGAGGAATATATGCCGTACCCAATCGCTCTGGCGCACAGACTGGCTTTACAGCTTACAAAAGTTCGCAAGGACGGAACGCTGACTTATTTAAGACCGGACGGAAAAACACAGGTAACGGTAGAATATGATGAAAATGACAGACCGGTACGTCTGGACGCAGTAGTTCTTTCTACACAGCACGACCCGGAAGTGACTCAGGAGCAGATTCACGAGGATATTAAGAAACACGTATTTGATGTGATTCTTCCGCAGGAAATGGTAGATGAAAATACAAAATTCTTTATCAATCCTACAGGACGCTTCGTCATCGGCGGACCTCACGGAGATAGCGGTCTGACAGGACGTAAGATCATTGTAGATACCTACGGCGGATATGCCCGTCACGGCGGCGGCGCTTTCTCTGGTAAGGACTGCACAAAGGTAGACCGTTCTGCAGCGTATGCAGCCCGTTATGTGGCAAAAAATATTGTAGCAGCAGGTCTGGCAAAGAAATGTGAAATTCAGCTTTCTTACGCAATCGGTGTGGCACACCCGACCTCTGTTATGGTGGATACTTTTGGAACAGGTAAGCTTTCTGATAACCGTCTGGTGGAAATCATTCGTGAAAATTTTGATTTAAGACCGGCCGGTATTATCAAAATGCTTGACCTTCGCCGTCCGATTTACAAACAGACAGCAGCTTATGGACATTTCGGAAGAAATGATTTGAATCTGCCTTGGGAAAAACTGGATAAGGTTGAAGAGTTGAAAAAATATTTATAAAAAACAGTTGACAATCCTCTGTTTTTGTGATAGTTTATCAGAGGAATAGCTGCCGAAGACAGCAGGTGCCGTAAGGCATAAGGATAAAAACGCCTGCCGAGGAAAGATTCATTCTTGATATATAAGATTGACTTTGAACCTCTTTGTCTTGTGCAAAGAGGTTTTCTTGATTTTGAGCAGCGCAGCCTAAAAAAATAAGGAGGTGCAATCATTCATGGCAAAAGTAGAACTTAAAAAACCTGTCGTAGAAGAGATTTCCAACAGCATTAAAGATGCAGCAGCAGTAGTTTTAGTAAACTACAAAGGTATCAATGTTGAACAGGATACACAGATGCGTAAGGAATTAAGAGAAGCTGGAGTTGTTTACAAAGTTTACAAAAACACAATGATGAACTTTGCATTCAAAGGAACAGCTTGCGAAGAATTATGCCAGCATTTAGAAGGAACAAATGCTTTAGCTGTATGTGCAGAAGATGCAACAGCTCCTGCAAGAATCCTTGCTAAATACGCAAAAACAGTTCCTACACTGGAATTAGTAGCAGGTGTTGTAGAAGACGCTTACTATGATAAGGCAGGAATCGAAGCACTTTCCCAGGTTCCTTCAAGAGAAGAACTTCTTGGAAAATTGCTTGGAAGTATCCAGTCACCTATTACAAACTTCGCTCGTGTGCTTAACCAGATTGCTGAACAGCAGGCTTAATAAGCAGTTTTAGTGGAGTGACCGCCCAGAGGGCAAAACAAATCATATAATAAATGAAAAATTGGAGGTAAATAATAATGGCAAAATTAACAACAGCTGAATTTATTGAAGCTATCAAAGAATTATCCGTATTAGAATTAAACGAATTAGTAAAAGCTTGTGAAGAAGAATTTGGTGTATCTGCAGCAGCAGGTGTTGTAGTAGCAGCAGCAGGCGGAGCAGCAGAAGCAGCAGAAGAAAAAGATGAGTTCGACGTAGAATTAACAGAAGTTGGACCAAACAAAGTTAAAGTTATCAAAATCGTTCGTGAAGCTACAGGCTTAGGCTTAAAAGAAGCTAAAGAAGTAGTTGACGGAGCTCCTAAGGTTCTGAAAGAAGCTGCATCTAAAGCAGAAGCTGAAGAAATCAAAACTAAACTGGAAGCAGAAGGCGCTAAAGTTACTCTTAAATAATTTAAGTGTTCTGAATATTTCCGAGAGAATAGAACTGCCGCATATGGTGATGCAAATCATCGGTGCGGCAGTTTTTTTATTACATAGGAAAGTGCGTCCTATGTAATAAAAAATATGTCCCGGAAATCTATTGACATTCTTGACAAAGCATGATATAGTGAGAAATGCACTATTATGGCAAGTTATGCCTAGAAGTCTATAAAAAGACTTCAGCATTAATTTAAATTAAAACATACAAGGGGTGAAACGTCAATGGAGAAAAACAGAATCCGTTCCGTAACTAATGGTAAGGCAATGAGAATGTCATACCAGCGCCAGAAAGAGGTACTGGAAATGCCAAACCTCATCGAGGTTCAGAAAGATTCTTACCAGTGGTTTCTGGACGAAGGTTTAAATGAGGTTTTTGAAGACATCTCTCCAATCGCAGACTATAGCGGTAAATTGAGCTTGGAATTTGTTGGCTTTACTTTGTGTGAAGATGAAAAGAAATATTCCATCGAGCAGTGTAAGGAAAGAGATGCAACATATGCAGCGCCTTTGAAAGTAAAGGTGAGATTACACAACAAAGAAAACGGTGAAATTGCCACACATGAGATTTTCATGGGTGATTTGCCACTGATGACAGCAACCGGTACGTTTGTTATTAACGGTGCTGAACGTGTTATCGTCAGCCAGTTAGTACGTTCACCGGGAATTTATTATGCAATCGCACACGACAAACTGGGCAAAACCCTGTATTCCTCTACTGTTATCCCGAACAGGGGCGCATGGCTGGAATATGAAACCGACTCCAATGACGTATTCTATGTGCGTGTAGACAGAACCAGAAAAGTCCCTATTACTGTTTTGATTCGTGCGCTTGGTATTGGCACGAATGCAGAAATCATAGATTTATTCGGCGAAGAACCAAAGATTTTAGCCAGCTTTACAAAGGATACTTCTGAAAGCTATCAGGAAGGTCTGCTGGAATTATACAAAAAGATTCGACCGGGCGAACCTCTGGCAGTGGAAAGCGCAGAGAGTCTGATTACAAGCATGTTCTTTGATCCACGTCGTTACGATCTGGCAAAAGTGGGACGTTACAAATTTAATAAGAAATTACTCCTTCGTAATCGTATTGCAGGGCAGATGCTTGCTGAAGAGGTCGTGGACGTAACAACAGGCGAAATTATCGCCGAAGCCGGTACTGTTGTATCAAAGGAACTGGCTGACCAGATTCAGAACGCTGCTGTTCCATATGTATGGATTCAGGGCGAAGAGCGTAACATCAAGGTGCTTTCCAGCATGGCAGTGGATATCAGAAGCCATGTGGACTTAAGCGAAGAGGAATTAAAAGAACTGGGTGTTACAGAATTAGTATATTATCCGGTGCTTGCAAAGATTCTGGAAGAAAACGAAGAGCTGGAAGATATCAAAGATGCAATCAAGAGAGAGATTCATGAATTGATTCCAAAGCACATTACAAAGGAAGATATTCTGGCATCTATATTAACTACAACATGCATCTGGAATATGGTCTTGGAACAGATGATGACATTGACCACTTGGGAAACAGACGTATCCGAGCAGTTGGTGAACTTTTGCAGAACCAGTACAGAATCGGTCTTTCCAGACTGGAGAGAGTGGTTCGTGAGAGAATGACTACACAGGACTTAGACGGTATTTCACCGCAGTCCCTGATTAATATCAAACCGGTAACTGCAGCTGTGAAGGAATTCTTCGGTTCTTCCCAGTTATCTCAGTTCATGGACCAGAACAATCCGCTGGGTGAGCTGACTCACAAAAGACGTCTGTCCGCACTTGGACCAGGTGGTCTGTCCCGTGACCGTGCGGGATTCGAGGTACGAGATGTTCACTATTCCCATTACGGAAGAATGTGTCCTATCGAAACACCTGAAGGTCCGAATATCGGTCTGATTAACTCACTGGCTTCCTATGCAAGAATCAATGAATATGGTTTTGTAGAGGCGCCTTACAGAAAGATTGATAAAACAGATAAAAAAGAATCCTCGCGTTACCGATGAGGTTGTTTACATGACAGCAGACGAAGAGGATAATTACCATGTAGCACAGGCGAATGAGCCGCTGGACGAAGAAGGACACTTCATTCACAAGAATGTATCCGGTCGTTACAGAGAAGAAACACAGGAATATGAACGTCAGATGTTTGATTACATGGACGTATCTCCGAAGATGGTGTTCTCCGTTGCGACGGCATTAATTCCGTTCCTGCAGAACGACGATGCTAACCGTGCGCTCATGGGATCTAACATGCAGCGTCAGGCTGTGCCGCTTCTGACTACAGATGCGCCGGTTGTTGGTACAGGTATGGAGTCCAAGGCAGCCGTTGACTCCGGTGTGTGCGTGCTTGCAGATAAAGCAGGTACAGTAGAATGTGCTGCATCAAAAGAGATTATTATAAAAAATGATGATGGTACAAAATCTGTTTACCATCTGACAAAATTCATGAGAAGTAACCAGAGCAACTGCTACAACCAAAGACCGATTGTGTTTAAGGGAGAGCATGTAGAAGCCGGACAGGTGATTGCAGACGGTCCGTCTACCTCAAACGGTGAGCTGGCGCTTGGTAAGAACCCGTTAATCGGATTCATGACCTGGGAAGGTTACAATTACGAGGATGCCGTTCTTTTGAGCGAAAGACTGGTTATGGACGATGTATATACATCTATTCATATTGAAGAGTATGAAGCAGAAGCAAGGGATACGAAGCTGGGACCGGAAGAAATCACAAGAGATGTTCCGGGCGTCGGCGATGATGCATTAAAGGATCTGGACGAAAGAGGTATTATCCGTATTGGTGCAGAGGTTCGTGCCGGAGATATTCTGGTTGGTAAAGTTACTCCAAAGGGAGAAACAGAGTTGACTGCAGAGGAAAGACTGCTTCGTGCAATCTTTGGCGAAAAGGCAAGAGAAGTGCGTGATACTTCCCTGAAGGTACCTCACGGAGAATACGGTATTGTTGTAGATGCAAAGGTATTTACAAGAGAAAACGGCGACGAACTGTCACCGGGCGTAAACCAGGCGGTACGCATTTATATTGCACAGAAGAGAAAAATCTCTGTTGGTGATAAAATGGCTGGTCGTCATGGTAACAAGGGTGTTGTTTCCCGTGTACTTCCGGTAGAAGATATGCCGTTCCTGCCAAATGGCCGTCCTCTGGACATTGTGTTGAACCCTCTGGGCGTACCTTCCCGTATGAATATCGGACAGGTGCTGGAAATTCATTTGAGTCTTGCGGCAAAAGCGCTGGGATTCAATATTGCAACACCGGTATTTGACGGTGCAAACGAAAATGATATTCAGGATACACTGGAGCTTGCAAACGATTATGTAAATATAGAGGATTTTGAAGAGTTCCGTGCAAAATATGAGGATACCTTAAGACCTGAGGTTATGCAGTTCTTAGATGAAAATAAGGCTCACAGAGAGCTTTGGAAGGGTGTTCCGCTATCAAGAGATGGAAAGGTAAGACTGCGTGACGGACGTACAGGTGAATATTTCGACAGTCCGGTAACTATCGGACACATGCACTACCTGAAGCTGCATCACCTGGTAGATGATAAGATTCACGCACGTTCCACTGGTCCATACTCTCTGGTAACACAGCAGCCTCTGGGTGGTAAAGCTCAGTTCGGCGGTCAGCGTTTCGGAGAAATGGAGGTTTGGGCGCTGGAAGCATATGGTGCATCTTATACTCTGCAGGAAATCCTGACCGTAAAATCCGATGATGTTATCGGCCGTGTGAAGACTTATGAGGCAATCATCAAAGGCGATAATATTCCGAAACCGGGTGTTCCGGAATCCTTTAAGGTACTTCTGAAGGAATTACAGTCCCTGGGTCTTGATGTAAGAGTTCTGGGAGAGGACATGCAGGAAGTGGAAATCATGGAAAACGTGGATTACGGCGATACAGACATGCGTTCCATTATCGAAGGCGATTCCAGAGGAAGAGAAGAAGAGGACTACGGCAGCCATGGATTCTCCAAACAGGAGTTTGAGGGAGAAGAACTGGTAGATATTGAAGAAGAAGCTGATGAAGACGATGTATTCTTAGGCTTTGATGAAGATGCTCTTGACGAAGAGTAAGGAGGAAAGGAGTCCACAATGCCAGAAACAGCAAAGAATGAGGTATATAAGCCAATGACCTTTGATGCCATTAAAATCGGACTGGCGTCCCCGGAGAAAATCCGGGAATGGTCTCATGGTGAGGTGAAAAAACCGGAAACCATTAACTATAGAACATTGAAACCGGAAAAGGACGGCCTTTTCTGCGAAAGAATCTTCGGACCGAGCAAGGACTGGGAGTGTCACTGCGGTAAGTACAAGAAGATTCGTTATAAAGGCGTAATCTGCGACAGATGCGGTGTTGAAGTAACAAAAGCAGCTGTCCGCAGAGAGCGTATGGGACATATTGAACTGGCAGCGCCGGTTTCCCATATCTGGTATTTTAAGGGTATTCCTTCCAGAATGGGTCTGATTCTTGACCTGTCCCCAAGAACTCTGGAAAAGGTTCTGTACTTTGCAAACTATATTGTACTGGACGCAGGAACTACAGACCTGCAGTACAAACAGGTATTGACAGAGAGAGAATATCAGGACGCCAGAGAAAAATACGGCGAAGAATTCCGTGTAGGCATGGGTGCAGAAGCGATTCAGGAGCTTCTGGCAGCCATTGACCTGGAAAGAGAATCCAAAGAGTTAAAAGCAGGCTTAAAGGATTCTACAGGACAGAAACGTGCCAGAATCGTAAAACGTCTGGAAGTTGTAGAAGCTTTCCGTGAATCCGGAAACAGACCGGAATGGATGATTATGACCGTTGTTCCGGTTATTCCGCCGGATTTACGTCCAATGGTACAGTTGGACGGAGGCCGTTTTGCAACCTCTGACTTAAATGATCTGTACAGAAGAATTATTAATAGAAACAACCGTCTGAAAAGACTGTTGGAACTGGGCGCACCGGATATTATTGTCCGCAACGAAAAGAGAATGCTGCAGGAAGCAGTTGATGCTCTTATCGACAACGGACGCCGTGGCCGTCCGGTTACAGGTCCTGGAAACAGAGCCCTGAAGTCCCTTTCCGATATGCTGAAAGGTAAATCCGGACGTTTCCGTCAGAACCTGCTTGGTAAACGTGTTGACTACTCAGGACGTTCCGTTATCGTTGTAGGTCCGGAACTGAAAATTTTCCAGTGTGGTCTTCCGAAAGAAATGGCAATCGAATTGTTTAAGCCATTTGTTATGAAAGAACTGGTATCTAACGGTACTGCCCATAATATTAAAAATGCCAAGAAGATGGTAGAAAAGCTGGAACCGGCTGTATGGGACGTACTGGAAGATGTTATTAAAGAACACCCGGTTATGTTAAACCGTGCACCTACTCTGCACAGACTTGGTATTCAGGCATTTGAGCCGATTCTGGTAGAGGGTAAAGCGATTAAGCTGCATCCGCTGGTTTGTACAGCGTTCAACGCAGACTTTGATGGTGACCAGATGGCGGTTCACCTTCCATTGTCTGTAGAAGCACAGGCAGAATGCCGTTTCCTTCTGCTTTCACCAAACAACCTGCTGAAACCGTCTGACGGTGGTCCGGTAGCGGTTCCTTCACAGGATATGGTACTTGGTATCTACTATCTGACTCAGGAAAGACCGGGAAGCAAGGGCGAAGGTAAGGTGTTCAAGAGTGTAAATGAAGCCATTCTGGCATATGAAAACCAGGTGATTACTCTGCAGACGAAGATTTTTATCTACGCAGAGAAGAAAATGGCTGACGGAACTGTTTTAAGAGGAAAAGTGGCATCTACACTGGGACGTCTGCTGTTCAATGAAATCCTTCCTCAGGATTTGGGATTTGTGGACAGAAGCATTCCGGGCAATGAACTGCTTCCGGAAGTGGATTTCCTGGTAGGCAAGAAACAGTTAAAACAGATTCTGGAAAAGGTTATCAATACCCATGGCGCAACTAAGACCGCAGAAGTTCTGGACGCAATCAAGGCAATGGGTTACAAATATTCCACAAGAGCGGCTATGACCGTATCTATTTCTGATATGACCGTGCCGCCTCAGAAACCGGAAATGATTAAACAGGCACAGGATACTGTAGACTTAATTACAAAGAACTTTAAACGTGGTCTGATTACAGAAGAAGAGCGTTACAAAGAAGTTGTAGATACATGGAAGAAGACGGACGATGCCCTGACAAAGGCTCTGCTTACAGGACTGGATAAGTATAACAACATCTTTATGATGGCAGACTCCGGTGCCCGTGGTTCTGACAAGCAGATTAAACAGCTGGCTGGTATGCGTGGTTTGATGGCAGATACAACCGGTCACACCATCGAGTTGCCTATTAAGTCTAACTTCCGTGAAGGTCTGGACGTACTGGAATACTTTATGTCTGCGCATGGTGCGCGTAAAGGTTTGTCTGATACGGCTCTTCGTACCGCTGACTCCGGTTACCTGACAAGACGTCTGGTTGACGTATCTCAGGAACTGATTGTCCGCGATGTGGACTGCTGTGAAGGTACAGGTGAAATTCCGGGTATGTGGATTAAAGCCTTTACAGACGGAAAAGAAGAAATCGAAAGTCTTCAGGAGCGTATTACAGGACGTTTCTCCTGTGAAACAATTAAAGATAAAGACGGAAATGTTATCGTAAAAGCAAACCATATGATTACGCCAAAACGTGCTGCTAGAGTGGTGACAGAGGGCGTGAATGCAGAAGGTAAACCATACGATACCGTGAAAATCCGTACAATTCTTACCTGTAAGTGTAAGATTGGTGTTTGTGCAAAATGTTACGGCGCTAACATGGCAACCGGTGAGCCGGTACAGGTTGGTGAATCTGTTGGTATTATTGCAGCGCAGTCTATCGGTGAACCTGGTACACAGCTTACCATGCGTACCTTCCATACCGGTGGTGTTGCCGGCGGCGATATCACACAGGGTCTTCCTCGTGTCGAAGAGCTTTTTGAAGCAAGAAAGCCGAAAGGTCTTGCTATCATCACTGAAATCAAGGGTGTTGCAACTCTGAAAGATACAAAGAAGAAACGTGAAATTATTGTTACAGACAATGAGAGCGGTGAGTCCAAGACTTACCTGATTCCATACGGTTCCCGTATTAAAGTACAGGACGGCGATTATCTGGAAGCAGGTGACGAGCTGACAGAAGGTTCTGTAAATCCACACGATATTCTGAGAATCAAAGGTGTTCGTGCGGTACAGGATTACATGATTCGCGAGGTTCAGAGAGTTTACCGCCTTCAGGGTGTAGAAATCAACGATAAGCATATCGAGGTAATTGTTCGTCAGATGCTGAAGAAAATCCGCATCGAGGACAACGGAGATACAGAATTCCTGCCGGGTACACTGGTAGATGTTCTGGACTTTGAAGAAGAAAACCAGAAACTGATTGCAGAGGGTAAAGAGCCGGCAGAGGGACAGCAGGTAATGCTGGGTATCACAAAGGCTTCCCTGGCAACCAATTCCTTCTTATCCGCAGCTTCCTTCCAGGAAACAACCAAGGTTCTTACAGAGGCTGCTATCAAAGGTAAGATTGACCCGCTTATCGGCTTGAAAGAAAATGTTCTTATCGGTAAGCTGATTCCGGCAGGTACAGGTATGAAGACATACGCAAACATTAAGCTGGATACAGATGGCGATGAGGAAGAAGAATACGACGATTTAGACGAGGCAGAAGAGGAAGCACTGGAAGCTGCAGAAGAAACCGTAACAGAAGATGAAGTCTTGGAAGAGGCAGAGCTTTCTGAAGAGGAAGAAGAAGCAGAACTGACAGAAGAATAAAAAGAAGGCACGGAAAACGAATGAAAAGTTTTCCGTGCCTTTTTTATATGGTATCAATGTAAAAGTTCTTAATAGCATAAGCAGCGGCACCTTTCGGTCCTTCAAAAGGGTTGTAAGGTACAATCTGTACGGTCTGGTCTGTGGGGTCGTCCACAAAGAGAAGCTGCTGTTTGATATAGTCCATAAGCTCTTCACTGATTTCTTTATTGGAAAACAGAGAGCAGTGCAGGTAAATCCTGTCGGGATTCATAATGATTGCCAGATTGGAAATGGTAATTCCCAGATATTTCAGTGCAGTGGAAATATAATTTCCTATCTGTGGATCGCCCAGAGAAAAGGCTTTTGAAATATCCTCTATGGTCAGATCCTCGGAAGAAGGTTTGAGAGAGGTCAGAACCGTATTGGCGTTGCTTTCGTAGAGGAGCCGGCAGTATTTTAAGAGCCAGGTTTCACTGCAATAGGTCTGCAGGCAGCCCCGTTTGCCGCATTCGCACTTTTTGCCTTCCGGATTTACAATGGTATGTCCGATTTCTCCGGCGTAATAATTCGTTCCCTGAAAGAGGTGGCTATCCTTCATCATGGCGCAGAACATACCCAAGCCAATGTGGAAAAAAGCAAAGGTTTCCGGGGAGGTTTTGTCAAACAAATACCTGCCGAATGCCATGCAGCGCACATTGTTTTCACAGATAATCGGGAAAGGGAGGCGATTTTTCAGTTCCTTTCCGCTGAAGCCGGGATAGGTGGAAGAGTTTATAGTCACCTTATCCTGCTGGGGGTCAATATGTCCGGGAACGGCAATGCCGATACCAATGAGTGATTTGGATATTTCAGGAAGTCTGTCTAAGATTTCCGTAATTTTATGTATAAGAAATTCTGTAATGTTCTCCTTTACCTCTGTTTCTAAAAGAGCAGAAGTCTGAAAAACAGAAATACCTCGAAGGCTACAGATGAGAAATCGCACATGACGCATGGTAAACTCCACTCCCATGGCATAAACCCGGTCAGGCACAATGTCCAACAGAATTTTTTTTCGTCCGGGAGAGGAATCTCCCTGTGTTTCGTCTGAGCCGATTTCCCGTATAATACCCTCCTGAATAAAATTTCCGGTGATAGAAGTTACTGTGGCAGGGGTAATCTGCGTTTTTTTTGCAATGGTTGAACGGGCAACCGGAGCATGGCGAAAAATATATTCCAGAATGGTACTTCTGTTTTCCTGAGTGGTCATAGTCTGCGAAACCTCCTGTATCTGTACATACTAAAATTCTTCGATAAGAGGAAAGCCTGTATAATTTGTGGAAACTTCCACAACCCGATAAACGTCTAATGCCTTCTGGAAAGTCTGTTCCTGTGAACAGATGTAATGTGTAAAGTCCTTCCAGGCGTCCTCTGCCTCTTTTTTCATGCCTTTTGCAAGAAAAGAGAGGGCTTTTGATAATAATATACAATATTGGCTGTGGTAGTCAAGGTGTTTCCAAAAAAGCTGCTGTACAGGTACTGCGAGAAGCTCTTTTTTCGTAAAGTATTTTCCGCGAAAACTCTGAACTTTATTAGACAGTGTTTCCATATTTGCGGCTATCTGAGGATTCAGCCGACTGTTTTTACCATTATAGTAGTCACAGTCACACAGGGAGGACAGCTCTGATAAATAGGTAAGGCAATCCTTCCAGTTTTCTCCGTAAGCAGCCTGGAAATATTCTTCTGCCAATTCTTCAAAAGAAGCGTCTGTTCCAAACAGACAGTTTCCCATTATATAATTGGGGAGTCCGTTGGGCAGGAAACAGCGAAGCTCCTGACAGCTGATGTATCCGTCCAGATGTAAATCCTTTAAGCGGTGGATATCCTCATAAATAATGTGAGCAATGTGTACATATCCCATATCTCCATAGTGGGCTCTTCCCAGAGGATAGTCGTAGTCAAAGGATTCTCCGTTAAAGACCTTTTTCCACTGTGCCAAAAAGGACAGATTTTCTCCCAGATTAACGGGAAGTGTAATCTGATTTCGCTGATATTCAGGAGGCGCCGGAAATTCATCGGGAATCTCGTAGGAGTGAAGGAAGGTTCGGCTTATGGGGGCAAACATCATTACAAAGCGGTCAGGGTTTGCAAGTTGCTCTTTTTCAGGCGCCCATAAAAGTTCCTCGTAAATTAAAAATACGATTTTAACTGTCAGACCTTTCTCAGACAGCGCTTTGTCCAGTTCGTTTAAAAGGTGTACATACAGGTCAGAAGGCAGATGCTTCTTGCAGGCATGGCATTCACAGTGGTTGTTAAAAGCGTCTGCCAGCCAGATGTGGAGATAATCTACCTCCGGGTGCATCTGTGCATAAGTGGTAACCTTTTCTACAAACGAGGAAACCACCTTTGGACTTGAATAGCACAGGTTGGTGTTAATGGGGATTCCCTTATAAAAGCCTCTTTCTCCATTTACCAGCGCTGTCATGGAAAGCTGCTCATCGCTTAATCTGGCATCAGAGGAAACCCAGCCCAGGGTATTCTGGCCTAAGACAGAGCAGGTCCAGCCATGTCCTACACGATGGTGTTTTAAATTTCTTTTCTGTAGTTCCCGGTCAATAAGAAGGGAAATTTCGGCGGCTTTTTCAAGGGTGAACTCCTCAGGGGTAAGCAGCGGGTTGTTTTTGTGGGAGTACCACAGGTTTAAAAAAGCGTAAGGGAGTTCAAATTGCAGGAAAAAGGAATTGTAGCCCAGCTTTGGAAGCCAGTCAATAAACTCCAGAATGTTTTCAGGTGCGTCAGCCCCTTCTATACAGACGCCTCTGTGACGGTAAAGTGCCTTTTGGCGGCGGGAAATGTGGATTTCTTCTATATGGGGGATAGAAGGAATCCATTCATACTCTTTTCCAGGCCTTAGAAAGCGGCAGCCCAGAAGCGTGAGATACCGATACATGCCCAGGAGTACAGAACGGGGATTACTGCCTTTGATATGCCCGTTTAAATGAGAAATTTCTATTTCATATGCATCGTCATCAGAGGAACATTCAGAATCCGGAAAGAGTCCAAGCAGGATTCTGTTACAATTTTTATCCTCTTCTGCGTCGGTATCCTTTGAAAAAGCAATGGTATTATTTATTTTTGATAAGTAATATTTTAATTCGGAACCAGCAAATAAAACTGTTTCAGAATTAGATGTACAATCTATTCGGATATACATTTTACTCCCTCCGTGATTTGATTATTAAAAGTAATAAATTGTATATTGATTATATCGAAAAGAAAATAAAAAGTATATGTGAAAATTATACATAAAACACATAGTGAAATTGACTATATTTAACAAAATGTTAAATAAATGTTGATTTATTGCTCATAACATAGTATATTATACCCATGGAAACGAAAAGAAAAAATCAAAAAAGATAATTATATAAAATAAATAAATGGAGGGCTATATGAAAACGAAAACAACTTTGGCAGAATTCAAAGCCATGAATTCTGTAAGGAAAAAACGCATTTTGCGAAAGAATGCATGGTGTTGGGTATTTATGCTTCCTACAGTGCTTCTTTACATTCTGTTTCAGGGTTATCCCATTATTACAAGTGCATGGTACTCTTTACTGGACTGGTCCGGTATGACTATGAATGCAACCTTTGTAGGTCTGGGAAACTTTAAGGAATTGTTGGCAGACCCGTTGTTTTACAACTCTGTGGCGAACAGCTTTAAGTATATGTTTTTAAGCGTTCCCATTCAGCTGGTACTTTCCCTGGTGATTGCTTACATATTAACCAGCATTATCCGCAAGGGTGCAACCGTGTTCCGTACCATGTATTTTATTCCGGTAGTTACAACAGCTTCCATTGTGGGAATTATCATGATTTTCATTTTCGGCGGAACAGGTCCTGTGAATCAGGTCTTAGCCATGCTTGGCATTGATACTATTAACTTCCTTGGCGATGAAAAAACAGCGCTGTTTACCGTAGTGCTTATCGGTATCTGGAAGGATTTAGGTACTTATATGATTTACTGGATTGCAGCTTTGCAGAGCGTATCCCAGGACGTATACGAAGCCGCAAAAATTGACGGCGCAGGTAAGTTCAGAACTTTTACAGACGTTGTTTTTCCATTGATTCTTCCAATCGGCGGCGTCATTGCAGTGCTTTGCGTTATCGGTTCTCTGAAGGTATTTGATATTGTACAGACCATGACAAATGGCGGTCCGTACTTTGCAACTGATGTAGTAGCAACCTTTGTATACAGAACAGCTTATTCCAGTACAACCGGAAGCCCGCGTCTTGGCTATGCAAGTGCGGCAGCGCTGATGTTTGGACTTATGGTAGTCATCATTGGTATTGTTCTGAATCTGGTGAAGGCTTATTTTAATAAGAAGAGAAATGTTTAGGAAAGGAGAAAATTCATTATGAAAAAAGGAAGAATTGCAGGAAAAATTGGAAGATCTGTGATTTATGTACTGCTTTCCGTAGTGGCGCTTATCTGGATATACCCTTTTATCTGGATGATTACCGCATCTTTGAAAACGCAGGACGAGTTCTTTGCCAGCGGTTTGAGTCTGATACCAAAGAGTCTGAATTTTGACAATTATGTGAGAGCATGGAATAATGCAAATTTTGGCGTGTATTTTAAGAACTCCATTATTGTAACGGTCAGCGTTGTGGTCATTGTTCTTCTGGCAACTTCTGCGGCAGGTTATGTTATGGGAAGATATACCTTTGTAGGCAAAAAACTTACCATGGGAATTTTTATGGCAAGTATTACCATTCCATTGGTATTTACAGTAATTCCTATTTACGAACTATTAAAGGAAATGGGACTGGAACAGAATCTGTTGGGTCTGATTCTGGCGGAAGCCGGAGGCGGTCATGTGATTTTCCTGATGCTGTTTTCCAGTTTTTATGGAGGAATCCCCAAGGAACTGGAAGAGGCTGCAACCATTGATGGCAGCGGCTTTCTGAAAACATATTCCAGCATCATGTTCCCTCTTGCAAAACCCATTATGGCAACGGTTGTGATTATGCAGTTCATCTGGACATGGAACTCTTTCCTTCTGCCATTGATTGTAACCTTAAGCAGACCGGAACTTCGTACCCTTGCCGTTGGTCTTTACGCACTCCGAGGCGAAAACGTAGTAGACTGGACAGGTATTGCGGCAGGCGCATGTATTGCGGTGCTGCCAATTATCCTGATATTCATCTGTCTGCAGAGGTACTTTGTAGACGGTGTTGCAGGTGCAGTTAAGAGCTGAGAAACAAAAAAATATTATATATTTAATTCAAGGAGGTATTTTAACATGAAAAGGAGAATAGCAGCATTAGCTATGGCTGGTCTGATGGTTTTATCAGCAGCAGGTTGCGGTCCTCAGGTGGGTGGAAGCTCTGAGGAAGCAAAACAGGAAACATCTTCTGAAAAGAAGGAAGATTCCAAAGAGTCCAAAGGGGACGGAGAGGTTGTACTTCAGGTTGTAGATATGAGTGACTCTACAAAAGCAAGAAGAGAAGAGTACAACAAAAAATTTGAAGAAGAGAATAACTGTAAAGTAGAGTATACGGTTTTGGCAGGCGACCAGTATCAGACAACTATTAACTCTTCTATTAAAGCAAATACAGCGCCGGACTTATTTGCACTTCCAAGTGGTGTGAAACTTTCTACAGCAGTAGAAGAGGGCTGGTACATGCCAATGAATGACTATGTAGAAGACGGATTTTTTGATACCTTTGCAGAAGGTGCATTAAATGAAGGTATTACCACTATGGACGGAGAAGTTTATGTACTTCCGGAATCTGCAAACATTGTAAATACCCTGGTGTTCTACAACAAGACTGTGCTGGAAGACGCAGGTGTGGATACAAACAATCTTCCAAAAACCTGGAGCGAATTCAGAGAAGTCTGCAAACAGGTTACAGAAGCCGGAAAAGGCAAATATTATGGTATGATTGAAGGCGGAAAACAGGTAAACAGACTGGAAATCGCAATCCGTGCATTATCCTGTCTGGCAGGCAGCAAATCCAATGATATCGGCGTTATCAGCATGGTAGACGGAAAGAACGTATTAGATTCCGACGCTATGATTCAGGCATTTGATTTCTACAGCGGACTGGCTCAGGACGGCAGCTTCCACCCGGATTCTGCAAACCTGGCAGCGCCGGAAGCAAGAGCATTGTTTGCACAGAATCAGGCAGCATTCCTGATTCAGGGTTCCTGGTGTATTTCCACATGGGAAAAAGAAAACCCGGATTTAGAGTTTGGCGTTATGGAAATGCCGGTACCGGACGACGGTGCTAAGGGCGGACTTCCTTACATCGGCGCACAGCCATGGATGGGTATCTCCAAAACATCTGAAAATCCTGAACTGGCAGCAAAATATCTCCAGGGACTTTACTCTGAAGAATATCAGGCAGGCGTTGTAGAAGACGGTGGTTTTGTATCTGCAATTGAAGGCGTAAATGAAAAATACATGAAAGACGGTGTTATGAAAGATTACTACACACTGGCTCTGGAACAGGGTAAACTTTGCCCGGATCCAATCGTAGGAAACGCAGATGCAGCAGTTGTATACGCAAACATTACAGAAGTATCTCCAAACCTGGGACAGATTGTGCAGGGTGTTCTTACAGGAAAGACTGATTATAAAGAATCTCTGAAAACACTGGCTGAAAACACCCAGAAAGAATGGGAAAGTGGCATTGCAAAGGCACAGGAAGCCGGAGCAGAGGTTTCAGCAGCAGATTTTGAATTTAAAAACTGGAATCCGTTAGAAGATTACACAGCAGAGGATTATCAGAACAGATAATAGGCAATAAAGAAAAGACTGAAAAGTAAAGGGGCTGTCCGGTGAAAGGCAGAGGAAATTCGTGAGAGTTTTCTGTATGCAGTTCACGGGGCGGCTTTTTTTCTGTTTTGATTTTATAAAGAGGAAAAACAGCTTTTAGGGACAGGGATTTACAGGAGAAAAAATAAAAAAAGCCCTTGACACAGGCTTTTTTCGTGGCTATAATGAGAGAGCGTGCATAAAAGACGTAAGTTTTTTGTGTGCAAAAAAGTTTATTCAGAATTGAATAACTGGCAGCCACTAGTTCCTTCTTAGTAGAAAGAAGGACGTGCAAATTTTACAGGAGGTGAAAGGAATGCCAACATTTAACCAGTTAGTAAGAAAAGGACGTCAGACTACAGCTAAAAAGTCTACAGCACCTGCACTTCAGAAGAGCTACAACTCTTTACAGAAAAAGACATCTGATATGTCTTCTCCACAGAAGAGAGGTGTTTGTACAGCTGTTAAAACTGCTACACCTAAAAAACCTAACTCTGCTCTTAGAAAAATCGCCAGAGTTCGTCTTTCCAACGGAATCGAAGTAACAAGCTACATTCCTGGAGAAGGTCATAACTTACAGGAGCACAGCGTTGTTCTTATCAGAGGCGGTAGAGTAAAAGACTTACCAGGTACCAGATACCACATCGTTCGTGGTACATTAGATACAGCAGGTGTTGCTAACAGACGCCAGGCTCGTTCTAAATACGGTGCTAAGAGACCTAAAAAATAATAAGTAACTTTTAAAAATCCAGAAATAGTAAAAGCAAATCAGAGGCTTTTATTATGATGAATTCATAGAAGTCACAAAGAACTATTAAAATTGTACCGGGATTCCATAAGCCCAGGAGTGGCTGCGGGTTTATATAGAGAAGTTACCGAGTGCGAACATACAGAATAGTTTGTGTGAGTACCTATGATTTAATCGGAAATGATTAAGGAGGGAAGTAACGTGCCACGTAAAGGACATACTCAGAAAAGAGACGTTCTGGCTGACCCAATGTACAATAGCAAGGTAGTTACTAAACTTATTAACAGCATTATGCTGGACGGTAAGAAAGGTGTAGCTCAGAAAATTGTTTACGGTGCATTCGCCAGAGTGGAAGAAAAAGCTGGAAAACCAGCAATCGAAGTATTTGAAGAAGCAATGAACAACATCATGCCTGTATTAGAGGTTAAAGCAAGACGTATCGGTGGAGCTACCTACCAGGTACCTATCGAAGTAAGAGCAGACAGACGTCAGGCATTAGCTCTTCGCTGGATTACATTGTACTCCCGTAAAAGAGGAGAAAAAACAATGGAAGAAAGACTGGCTAATGAATTATTAGATGCAATGAACAACACAGGTGCATCTGTTAAGAAGAAAGAAGACATGCATAAGATGGCTGAGGCAAATAAAGCATTTGCTCACTATCGTTTCTAAGAGGAGGAAATCCAATTGGCTGGAAGAGAATATCCATTAGAGAGAACCAGAAACATCGGTATTATGGCGCATATTGATGCTGGTAAAACTACCACAACAGAGCGTATTCTGTACTATACCGGTGTAAACTATAAAATCGGTGATACTCATGAAGGTACTGCTACCATGGACTGGATGGAGCAGGAACAGGAAAGAGGTATCACAATTACTTCAGCCGCTACTACATGCCACTGGACTCTGCAGGAAAACTGCAAACCGAAACCAGGTGCATTAGAGCATCGTATCAACATCATTGATACACCGGGACACGTTGACTTTACAGTAGAAGTTGAGCGTTCTCTGCGTGTACTTGATGGTGCGGTAGGTGTATTCTGTGCTAAGGGCGGTGTTGAACCACAGTCTGAAAACGTATGGCGTCAGGCTGACACTTACAATGTACCTCGTATGGCTTTCATCAACAAGATGGACATCCTTGGTGCAGACTTCTACAACGCAGTAGAACAGATTAAAACAAGATTAGGTAAAAATGCTATCTGCATTCAGTTACCAATCGGTAAAGAAGATGAATTCAAAGGAATCATCGACTTATTTGAAATGAAAGCCTACATCTACAATGATGAAAAAGGTGATGATATTTCTATCGTAGATATTCCGGAAGACATGAAAGAAGACGCAGAACTGTACCGTACAGAACTGGTAGAGAAAATCTGCGAATTAGACGATGACTTAATGATGGAATATCTGGAAGGCGAAGAACCTTCTACAGAAGCATTAAAAGCTGCACTGAGAAAAGGTACATGCGAATGTGCTGCTGTTCCTGTTTGCTGTGGTACAGCTTACAGAAACAAAGGTGTTCAGAAGCTTCTCGATGCTATCATTGAGTACATGCCATCACCGGTAGACGTACCTGCTATTCAGGGTACAGACTTAGATGGAAACCCAATGGAAAAACATTCCTCAGATGATGAACCATTTGCAGCTCTTGCATTCAAAATCATGGTTGACCCATTTGTTGGTAAGCTTGCATTCTTCCGTGTATATTCAGGAACAATCAACTCCGGTTCTTATGTTCTGAACTCTACAAAAGGAAAGAAAGAACGTGTTGGACGTATCCTTCAGATGCACGCTAACAAACGTCAGGAATTAGATAAAGTATATGCCGGTGATATCGCAGCAGCTGTTGGTTTGAAATTTACAACAACAGGTGATACAATCTGTGACGAACAGCATCCGGTAATTCTGGAGTCTATGGAATTCCCAGAACCAGTTATCGAGCTTGCTATCGAGCCTAAGACAAAAGCTGGTCAGGGTAAATTAGGTGAGTCTTTAGCAAAACTTGCTGAAGAAGACCCAACATTCCGTGCTCATACAAATAAAGAAACAGGACAGACAATCATCGCTGGTATGGGTGAGCTTCACCTGGAAATCATCGTAGACCGTCTGCTTCGTGAATTCAAAGTAGAAGCAAACGTAGGTGCTCCTCAAGTTGCTTACAAAGAAACATTTACAAAAGCTGTAGATGTTGACAGCAAATATGCAAAACAGTCCGGTGGTCGTGGACAGTACGGTCACTGTAAAGTTAAATTCGAGCCTATGGATGCCAACGGTGAAGAACTGTTCAAGTTCGAATCCACAGTTGTTGGTGGTGCTATTCCGAAGGAATACATCCCTGCAGTTGGCGAAGGTATCGAAGAAGCTATGAAAGCTGGTATTCTGGGTGGATTCCCGGTAGTAGGCGTTCATGCTAACGTATATGATGGTTCTTACCATGAAGTCGACTCTTCTGAAATGGCATTCCACATTGCAGGTTCTCTTGCATTTAAAGATGCTATGGCAAAAGCGTCACCAGTACTTCTTGAGCCAATCATGAGAGTTGAAGTTACAACTCCGGAAGATTACATGGGTGATATTATCGGTGATATCAACTCCCGTCGTGGACGTATCGAAGGTATGGACGATATCGGCGGTGGTAAGATGATTCGCGGATTCGTTCCCCTGGCTGAAATGTTCGGATACGCAACAGACTTACGTTCCAGAACACAGGGCCGTGGTAACTATTCCATGTTCTTTGAAAAATATGAACCAGTTCCAAAATCTGTACAGGAAAAGGTTCTGTCAGGAAAAGCTGACAAATAAGAAATAGTTAAAATAAACTTGCAAATATCCTTGATTTGCAATATAATCAAGGATAGCAGGTTGACTATATCAACCGCCTCGTTATGAGGCAACAAAATCAAAAAAACTATTTGCCCAAACGGGGCGCATGTTAAACAAGGAGGACATTCAAAATGGCTAAAGCTAAATTTGAAAGAAGCAAACCGCATTGTAACATTGGTACCATTGGACACGTTGACCATGGTAAAACAACTTTAACAGCTGCTATCACAAAAACTCTTGCAGCAAGAGTTGCTGGTAACACAGCTACAGATTTCGAAAACATCGATAAAGCTCCGGAAGAAAGAGAACGTGGTATCACAATTTCTACAGCTCACGTTGAATATGAAACAGAAAAACGTCACTACGCTCACGTTGACTGCCCAGGACATGCTGACTACGTTAAGAACATGATTACTGGTGCTGCTCAGATGGACGGTGCTATCTTAGTAGTAGCTGCTACAGACGGTGTTATGGCTCAGACAAAAGAGCATATCCTTCTTTCCCGTCAGGTAGGTGTTCCTTACATCGTTGTATTCATGAACAAATGTGATATGGTTGACGATGAAGAATTACTTGAATTAGTAGATATGGAAATCCGTGAACTCTTAAATGAGTACGAATTCCCAGGTGATGACACTCCAATTATCCAGGGTTCTGCTTTAAAAGCTCTTGAAGATCCAAACGGAGAATGGGGCGATAAGATTATGGAATTAATGGACGCTGTTGACAGCTGGATTCCAGACCCACAGCGTGATACAGATAAAGACTTTATCATGCCTGTAGAGGACGTATTCTCTATTACAGGTCGTGGTACAGTTGCTACTGGTAGAGTAGAAGCTGGTGTTCTTCATGTATCTGAAGAAGTTGAAATCGTTGGTCTGAAAGAAGAAACACGTAAAGTAGTTGTAACAGGTATCGAAATGTTCCGTAAACTGTTAGACGAAGCTCAGGCTGGTGATAACATCGGTGCTCTTCTTCGTGGTGTTCAGAGAAACGAAATCGAAAGAGGACAGGTTCTTGCTAAACCAGGAACAATCACATGCCATACAAAATTCACAGCTCAGGTTTACGTTCTGACAAAAGACGAAGGTGGTCGTCATACACCATTCTTCAACAACTACCGTCCACAGTTCTACTTCAGAACAACAGACGTAACAGGTGTTTGTATGTTACCAGAAGGTACAGAAATGTGCATGCCTGGTGATAACGTAGAAATGACAATCGAACTGATTCACCCAATCGCTATGGCTCAGGGTCTTACATTCGCTATCCGTGAAGGTGGACGTACTGTAGGATCAGGCCGTGTTGCTACAGTTATCGAGTAATTAAATCTTAATATAGATTAGAGCAGTAATGCTCATTGTGTCCAAGCGTAAGATTACCCCGGAGCCGAAAGGCTTCCGGGGTTTTTCTGTTGCGTGGAAATATAAAAAAGAGTGGAAAAGAATAACGAACAGTATAGAAAAACGGTTGCCGGGAGAGTATCCTGACAACCGTTTGTGATAACAGAATGATAACAAAATCATACTAATCCAATTAAACTGCTGTTATAAATTTGAGCAGTAGGATTATATTTTTCGATAAGGCTGTTTACTATAAGACGATAACCGGGACTGATTTTAGGACTTAATGTTATTTCCATATGTGAAAAGGCATCATCATCCAATTTTAAATCATAATAAGAAAAAGGTTGTTTTACTATACCATTTACCATTAATGAAGCCATGATGTTGAGTTGTTCCATAGAATTATCCGGTCCTATAGGAAAGCACATTAATTTGTAACGCCACTCTTTTTGAAAACTCCAGTATTTGTTTTTATATAATCCTAATTGATCTGGCATCATTAATATTTGGTTATCGTGCTTAAGTATAAGATTAGGATATAATTTAGCTTGATCATTTGTGTATTTGACCTGATGAAGAAATGACGGAGTCATGGCATGTAAGCATGAAAATTGTTGTTCTAGCATACGCCGCAAAGGGATGTATGATTGTTGAAAAGCTTCAGTAGAAGAATCAATTATTGATAAAAGCTTTATTTTCGAGATATCATTAGGGCTATTTTTATAAAGTTTAAAAGGATTTGCTCTTAATTTAATACGAATTCCAGACTCTAAAGATGAATACATGTTCCACATAGGAATGCTTTCTGTTTCGTCATCAGTCCAAGAACTTACATAACAAAATTGACCAAAATTAGGAGTATCGCCAGTTTCCTTCTCTTGAAGATCGTCCAGCTGATTTAAAGACGTTAGTCTAAATGTACGATTTGCTAAAATCAGTGAGAGAGTTTCAATATTTGTATAATGGAATAGATAATCAGGTGTGTTCTGCAAAATGATTTAATACCTCCTTAAGTCAGATCATAGGTCTTGATGTCATTACCTTCAGTGCCCTTCTTAACGATGGTATGACAACCTATCGTAGTTCCCATGGCACGTAGTTTCCATTCTTCCTGGGTAGCGTTCAGTTTATCCAGTTCTTCCTGTCTTTTATCTTCAGTTTCGATAGCTAATATTTCAGCTTTTTCCTTTTCATAGATATTTTTAAATTGACACCATTTCCTGAAAAAGTCCTGCATTGTAGGATTATCGAATGTCAGCGCAACCTTCTGATCAGGTGTTTCAGCAAGTGAGAGGTTCACTGAATCATCAATAGAAAACAACAGAGAGAGTACATCTCCGACTGTTTCAATATTAAAATCCAGAAAAACACTTACATTTAATCCCAGTGCAGTTGCTATCTTTTCTAACTGATCCGGTTTTGGATTCCGGATTCCCAGTTCATATTTTCTGATCGTTCCTACGTTAATGCCGGACAGCTCGGCTAACTGTATTTGACTGTATCCTCTAAATTCCCGGAATGCCCGGATTTTTTTACCAACCATAATGCTGCCTCCTTAATGATATTTGTGATTTTATTTTAGCACAAAAGTGAATGATGCAAAAGAGGTTGATTTTCGAGGATTTCAAAAATACAGGATGGAATGGAAAAAATAAATTCGCAAATGTTTATTGACAAATTCACAAAAGTGAATTATTATAAGAGAACAACGAAAGAGTCACAAAAGTGACTGGAAAGGAGGACGCTATGAGAACTAATTATATGATGACTGTTGATGATGTCATGGAAGAATTAGGCGTGAAACGTAGTAAAGCATATTCCATTCTGAAGCAGCTTAATGATGAACTGGCAAAGGAAGGATATGTGGCAGTTCGTGGAAAGATTCCACGTCCCTACTGGGAAACAAAATTTTATGGGTGCTCTCAGAGAGCAGTGTGAAGGAGGTTTTAAGATGTCAGCTTACAAGGACAAAACACAGGGAACCTGGTATGTGAGCTTCCGCTATATTGACTGGACAGGTAAGAAAACGCAGAAGCTGAAAAGAGGGTTCAAGACAAAGAAAGAAGCATTGAATTATGAAAAGGAATTCATAAGAAAGACTGCAGCGGATATGAAAATGGAGATGAACAGTTTTATTCAAGTCTATTTTGAAGATAAAAAGAATGAACTGAAAGAAAATTCAATCCGTAATAAGCAGCACATGATGAACAAGCACATTGTTCCATATTTTGGAACAAGAAAAATGAATGAAATTACACCGGCAGAGATTATCCAGTGGCAGAATGCCATTCAGGAAAAAGGATACAGCAAGACTTATGAGCGTATGATCCAGAATCAGTTAAATGCACTGTTTAATCATGCACAGAAAATTTACAATCTGAAGGAAAATCCATGTAAGAAAGTAAAAAAGATAGGGAAATCGGATGCAAATAAGCTGGAGTTCTGGACGAAAGCAGAATATGACAGATTTATCGCCGGGATTGAGCCGGGGAGTGAAGATTATCTGATATTTGAAATTCTGTTCTGGACAGGAATTAGGGAAGGAGAGCTTCTAGCATTGAGTCTTTCGGATTTTGATATGAGTGGAAATCTCCTGCATATCAATAAGACCTATAACCGGATCAAGAAAAGAGATGTGATTGATACTCCAAAAACAGAAAATTCGGTCCGTACTATTGATATTCCCAATTTTCTTAAGGAAGAGGTACAGGAGTATGCAAAGAAGCATTATGGATTTCCGGAAGATCAGCGGTTGTTCCCGATTGTGGCGAGAACACTGCAGAAACGTCTCAAAAAATATGAAGCATTGACTGGTGTAAAACCAATCAGAGTGCATGATATCCGGCACAGTCATGTGGCTTATCTTATTTATCAAGGGGTAGAGCCATTGATTATCAAGGAAAGGCTGGGGCACAAAGATATTCAGATGACATTGAACACTTATGGGCATCTATACCCGTCACAGCAGAAAAAAGTTGCTGAGATGCTGGACAATAAACGTTAATACGGAGGAAAAGAAGCAAATGAAAACAAAGAAAGTAGTCGGAAAAATATTCGATGCAATTAACTACAGTAAAAAGTTGAAGATAAGTTCCATTTTACCTGATCGAGATTCAGATTATGTGATTCTTCTTGAATTAGAGGACGGAAGCAAATTTGAAATCATTATTATTCCTACAAGGAGATTTGTGTAAGGAGCAAAAGCTATGACTACTGACAGACAAAAAGAAAAAGCCCAGATAAAATATCTGAGCAAGTTCTCTGATAATCAGATTCACTGATATACCATCTTGGCAGATTAAGTATATCACGAATTGAAAGATACAACAATTCCCGAATATCTGTTCATCGGAGACTTGCTCGGAGGGGCAGGAGGTAGAAGTGACATTATTTGAACAGGTAAAAGAATGTGTGACAGCCAGACAGGCTGCAGAGCATTATGGGATTAAAGTAAAAAGAAATGGAATGGCATGTTGTCCGTTTCATAAAGACCGGCATCCAAGTATGAAGGCAGATAAAATATATCATTGCTTTGCATGTGGAGTGGGTGGTGATGCAATAGATTTTACAGCAAGGTTATTTAGAATATCACAGTATGAAGCTGCGAAAAAGCTGATAGAAGATTTTGGACTGGATATAAAAGTCGAAGACAGAAACAAATACAAAAGGACGCACCAAAGCAGGAATACTTTGATATCAAAGAAACCTAAAGTTGTGATGATCAGAGAAAAACTGGAGCAGTGGTTGAAACATGCAACAGACGTGCTGATCAGATATCTGAAATGGATTCAGTTTTGGAAAGAGTTTTACAGACCAGAACCAGAAGAAGAGTGGCACGAATTATTTACGGAGGCATTGGAAAATGAAAGAAAGATAAATGACTATCTGGACGTGCTGATGTTTGGAACAGGAGAAGAGATTGTAGAGTTTTTCAAGATGAAGAGAAGGGAGGTTGAAAAAATTGAAGAAAGAATTAACGAATATCAGCGAGAAGTCCTTGATGGAATTAGAAGATATTGTGAACGAGGAAATGCTTACAACAGAAGATGTCAATAATATGTTGGAGCATACGGATAAAGGAAGAATAAAGCAGACAATTAGAAATTGTGTAACCGTACTTCAAAATGATCCGGTATTGAAAAAAGCGATTAAACGAAATGAACTTTCTGGAAGAATGGACATTGTAAAAGAGGTTCCCTGGGAGCGGAGGAATAATAGTCCTACGGTTACAGATACTGATGAAAATAATTTGAAGATGTATCTGGAAGAAAATTATGAACTGACAAGTGAGCGTGTGATCAAAGCAGGAGTAGATATTGTTTCCAATGAAAATAAATATCACCCAATTAGGGATTATCTGGAGAGTCTGGTCTGGGACGGAATTCCAAGAATAGAAAATATGCTTCCACATTTTCTGGGAGCAGAAAAGAGCAAATATACAATCGGAGTAATGAAAATGCACATGCTGGCAGCGATTTCAAGAATTTATGAACCGGGAATAAAATATGATATTATGTTGTGTTTGGTTGGGAGTCAGGGAGCCGGAAAGTCCACATTTTTCAAATATCTGGCGATAAAAGAAGAATGGTTCAGCGACAATCTGGATCATCTGGACGATGAAAATATTTACAGAAAACTGCAGAACCACTGGATTATCGAAATGGGAGAAATGAAGGCAACTGTCACAGCAAAGAATATTGAACAGATAAAATCGTTTCTGAGCAGACAGAAAGAAACTTATAAAGTGCCTTATGAAGTTCACCCGGAGGATAGACCGAGACAGTGTGTATTTTGCGGAACATCAAATGATCTGAATTTTCTTCCTCTGGACAGAACCGGAAACAGACGATTTGCTCCGGTGATGACAGATATGCCGAAAGCAGAAGTTCATATTCTGGACAATGAGGCAGAGAGCAAAGCCTATATCGAACAGGCCTGGGCAGAGGCAATGGTACTGTATCGACAGGGAAATGTGTTCTTAGGATTTACAAAGGAAATTGAGGAAGAGGCAAAGCGTCTGCAGAAAGAATTTATGCCGGAAGATACCAATGCCGGAATCATACAGGCATTTCTTGATGACTACGATGACGAGTATGTATGTACCAGAATTCTGTTCGATGAAGCGCTACATCGAACTGGAGAAATGAAACAGTGGGAAAGTAAAGAGATTGCTAATATTATGAACAATGCAATTGAAGGCTGGAAACCACATGGTACACATCGGTTCGGAAAGGAATATGGAATACAGCGTTCATGGAAAAGGATGGAAGATTCTGTGAAGAAAGATAAAGACGGCTTTATGGAAGTACCGGAACAGTTGGAGATACCGTTTGAGTAAAGATTATTGTAAACGATGTAAACGGAACTTGAAGGAAAAACTTAAAAAGTTAACTTTTAAAATCTTTTGAGCCCCGTTTACAAATTCCGTTTACAAATTGGAAAGGAGCAGAAAATGATGAAACAGGGAAGATTAGGATACAACAGTAGTAATGGAAGATATGGATTATTATCATCAGACTTATGGATTGATACAGGATTTCACTGTGGAGAAGGACTGGAAGTGCTGGTAGGTGATGAATCTGGCAAGAGAATGGTATCTGGTGGGGACACCTTATTGTGGAGATTTGGAATATGTGCAGGCAAAGATATCGAAATAAATAGCCCCCGGCAGGGCGCAAGGGGACTTTTGATGGACGGTACGGCTGTCGAAAGTGCTTTTGCGTTACTTTTGACAAAAGTAACAAAACTGCCGTATCCGGTGAAAATTTCTTAAATATCGCCATAACTGGCGTAAATAAAAATTATGTGCCATGTCTGGCACTCGAGTAGAAAAGAGGTGAGAAAATTTATGATGAAACGGACAATCAGTGGCATGATCGGAGCCGGTTCACTGGCTCATAACAGACGGGATTTTGTAGCAGAAAATGTAGATCCGGACAGAGTGCAATTGAACATTTGTTATAATAATGAGAATCTGAAAGAAGTTTATAAGGAACTGTTTGACGATGCTGCGGAGAGATACAATGTCGGGAAAAGAAAGGACCGGCAGATTGCAAATTATTATGAAAAAATCCGCCAGGGCAAACAGGAGAAGTTGTTCCATGAAGTAATCTTCCAGATAGGAAATCGTGAGGATATGGCAGTGGGAACATCAGAAGGAAATCTGGCTGTAAAGATACTGGACGAATATGTGAAAGACTTCCAGAAGCGGAATCCGACACTTCGGGTATTTAGCTGCTATCTGCATCAGGACGAAGCTACTCCGCATCTGCATATTGACTTTGTTCCTTATGTGACCAACTGGAAGGGAAAAGGAATGGATACCAGAGTTTCACTGAAACAGGCATTAAAAAGTCTTGGATTTCAAGGTGGAAATAAGCATGACACAGAACTGAACCAGTGGATAAATCATGAAAAAGAAGTGCTGGCAGAAATTGCAATGCAGCATGGAATTGAATGGGAGCAGAAAGGTACACATGAAGAGCATCTGGATGTTTACAATTTCAAAAAAAAAGAACGTAAGAAGGAAGTGCAGGAACTGGAACAGGAAAAAGAAAATCTGACAGCAGAGAATGAAGGCCTGACTTCTCAGATTGCGGACGCAAGGGCAGATATTAAGCTACTGGAAGAAGAAAAAATTCAGTTCCAGAAAGATAAAGAGATAGCGGAAAAACGTGCGGAGAAAGTAGAAACGGAATTGAAAAAACTGGAGGACAGAAGAGAATTCCTGCAACCAGTGATGGATAATGTCAGTAAGGAAATAAAAGAATATGGAATGATCAAAACATTTCTACCGGAAGCTACTACGTTAGAACGTGCGGTAACTTACCGGGATAAGAAAATCAAACCGTTATTCATTGAAATGAAAAATAAAATAGGTGCGATGGCTGCACAGGTGAAAGAACTTACCAGAGAAAGAGATAACTGGAAAAGTAAGTTTCAGAAGAAAAAGCAGGAGCATGAGAACATAAAAAAGGAACTGGCAGAAGTTAAGAAGGATTATCAGAAATTATCTGGTGAGAAAGAAATGTTGCAAGGACTTGCGGACAGATATAATCGGCTTTTACGCATGTTGGGGAAAGATATGGTAGAAAGACTGGTACAGGACGATATCCGGATTCAGGCGGAACTTGAAGCGAGAAAACAGAAGGAGCAAATGCCGAAAAAAATAGGTGACCGTATACAATGGGCAAGAGAACGAAGTGAAGAACACAATGCAAAAATTAAGAAGAATAAAGCAAAGTACAGAGGAATGGAGTTGTAAGAATATGAAGAAACAGATTTATGATGAAAAGAACGGACTGAACTACACACTGCATGGAGATTATTATCTGCCAGACCTGGAAATCAATGAGGAAGAACCTACATATGGGAAGTATGGAATAATGCGAAAACAGTTTTTGAAGGAACACAGGAGTGCCAGGTATCAATATCTGGTACTGACCGGGAAACTGACGGAGCATTTGAATCAGGTAGACAAAGAAGCAAGAGAAAAAGTTGAGATGCTGGTGGAGCAGATGGCTGAACGGTGGGGCGTTACGGAAGAACTAAAGACGCAGAATCAGATGGAATGGGTGAGAAGGATGAATAATATCAAAGCAAATGCTGAAGAAATAGCATTGAAAGAAATAATATATTATTTATAATGCAAAAGGAATCTCTGTTCAAAATATTTATTGATAACTATAAATGAGTAAATACCAAATATTGCACAAAATAAAGACACCCGCTGTTGAATGATGTATAATTGAAGTACCAACAAACAACATACTCAAACAACAAGGGGGTGCCCGTTGCAAACAGTATACATCATTCTAACAGTATTTACAATTACTTTAAAACCTTAAAACTCGGCTTATTTTTATCCGATGTGTACCTAAACCATCTGATGACTATCATTGTTTCCGTTTTCCTCCGTGGTTACAGGGGGAAAACTGTAGATTTCGCCGAAGTAAGTAACCAGCATAGAACCACAACCGCCTATTTCCTGAACCACGGCAAGTGGAATGATTCCGCTCTCCAGGATACTTTGAAAAATGCCGTCATACAGGTTATTTATCTGGAAGCGCAACGCTCAGGACAGCCTGTTTTCTGTATTGTGGATGATACGATTGCTTCGCATACCAGGCCTTCGTTACAGGCCGGGCATCCAATTGAAGCGGCGTACTTTCATCAATCCCATTTAAAGGGCTGTCAGGATTATGGGCATCAGATTGTTTCTGTCATGCTTTCCTGTAATGGGCTCATACTGAATTATGCCGACATCCTGTATGACAAATCAAAGTCAAAGATACAGATTGTCCAGGAGATTGCGGATGAACTTCCTGTGGCACCGGTGATTTCCTATTTCCTATGCGACAGCTGGTATACCTCCGTAAAGGTAATGGAGAGTTTTATCCGGAAAGGATTTTATACGATTGGAGCGCTGAAGACCAACCGGGTCATCTATCCATGCGGAATCCGCCAGAAAGTCAGTGAGTTTGCCCTTCATTTGAGAAAAACAGACCGTGCTGTCAGCCTTGTGACCGTTGGCGGCCGTGAATTCTATGTGTATCGCTACGAAGGAGAACTCAATGATATTCCAAACGCGGTGGTTATTATCAGCTATCCCCGGGAAGCTTTTGGAAATCCGAAATCGCTGAGGGTATTTATATCCACAAATGCCGGAATATCCACACAGGAAATCCTTGACACATATACAGAACGGTGGCCAATCGAATTATTTTTCCGTCAGAGCAAAAACAAACTTGCGCTGGACAAATGTCAGATCCGCTCACGGCAGGGAATCGAGCGGTATTGGCTGATCATGTCATTGGTTCATTACATGTGCTGTATGCATTCTGGGAAATACAATACCTTCGAGGAAGGATACCGGTATTTTCAAGATCAAGTCAAAACAGAGCGAATCGGTAATCTGCACCAGTTCATAAAAAATGGCGCGTCACTTGAAGCTGTTTTGAAACTGGTAGGGTAGTTTTGTGCAAATTTCAATATTTGCTCATTTATAGTTGATAATTAATATTTGGATGGAGATTTTTCATGGACAAATAAACAATGTGGAAGTATAATGAGCAAAAAAGAAGGGAGCGATTGTTATAAGAGAAACACCAGAAAGATTCAAATTAGAAGATACGACAATATGGTCTTTTCCTGAAAGAGGAAATTGGGCTACGCATTCAGGAAAATACAGAGGAAACTGGTCTCCGTATATTCCTAGAAATATCATTTTACGATACTCAAAGAAAAAAGACTGGATACTAGATCAATTCTTAGGCAGTGGCACAACGTTGATTGAAGCAAAGTTATTGGGAAGAAATGCAATTGGCGTTGATATAAATTCTGAAGCTGTCAAATTATCTAACACAAATCTAAATTTTACTTGTCAAGAAAAATCAAAAATATTCACCAAACAAGGAAATGCAAACAATTTATCATTTATAAAAGACGAAAGTATAGATCTTATCTGTACCCACCCACCATATGCTGATATTATACGATATAGTAAAGAAATTCCAGGAGATATTTCTCATTTAAAATATGAGGATTTTTTGCAGGAACTGGAACAGGTTGCAAAAGAAGCATATAGGGTACTAAAAAGGCAAGGAATATGTGCATTTATGATTGGAGATATACGGAAGAAAGGCTATGTGCTACCACTGGGAATGAATTCTATGCAAAAATTTGTTGATGCAGGACTTAAACTTAAAGAAATTATTATAAAAGAACAGTATAATTGCAAAGCTACAGAATATTGGGATAATATAGAAAAAACATTTTTAATGTTGGCACATGAATATATATTCGTGTTAGAAAAATAAAAATATTTACAAAGGAGATACGAGACGAGTGTCGAGTATATCTCCTTTGTAAAGAAATATCTACCAAGTAAGAAGTAGTTTATCATGAACAACTTCATTTTGCATGGTTTGACCAGCGTTTTGTAATCGATCAATCATAGAGGTACCACAGTTGACAAAAATTTCTCTTTCAAATAAACCCATAGGTGGTGTGACAGAAATATCTTTTTTATTGGATTCCCGTGTGCCATTGATTGATAACATTACATAAACACCTCTGGCTTTGCATTCAGCTATTTTATTGAATAATGTTTCTATATTGAAAGTTTGAGCACCATAAATAATGCTTTGGCTATGAGTATATGGCGGATCACAATAAACTACGTCACCAGGTTGTGCTTTATCCATACATTCTTCAAATGACATAGTTGAAAAAGTCGAGTTTTTTATAAGATCGTGCCATAAATCTACTCTTTTTGAAAAGGTTTCTGGCTTGATAGGGTTATGTGGACCTTTGGGAGTGGACATATACCCA
Organism: Blautia argi; assembly: GCF_003287895.1. NCBI lineage: Bacteria > Bacillati > Bacillota > Clostridia > Lachnospirales > Lachnospiraceae > Blautia > Blautia argi. The sequence goes on from NZ_CP030280.1 coordinate 321,516, forward strand.
TCTGCTTTTCGGAAACGGATTATTCCGGAGTAGCATGTACGTGATAGAAGACAGAAATCAAGAGCATTGTGATTGCTATTAAATCTATCTCTAATTTCATTGTATTTGTTACTAGGATCTTTATAATAATCTTCAATTTCCTTTGAATAATAATTTTTTATTTGCTGCGGATCATATTTGACGATATTAAAAATATCAATTAAAAATGGTAAGATATCGCTGGCATATGAATGAGTAAAACTAGGGGTGCTGGTTGTGCTGTTTTGGTATAGTAATTGTGCCATTACAGCACCGCTACCTAAAAATGGTTCATAGTAGTTATTAAATTGTTCGGGCATATATGAAATAATGGTTTCGGCAAAGCGTTGCTTATTTCCGATCCACTTTAATAATGCTGGTACTTTGGACATTGCTCAAACCTCACATGTAACTTATAGTCTGTAGACTCAAAGTCTACAGTGCTATTATAATTTAACTAATTGGAGGTGTCAAGCAATGCAGGAAGAAATACGTGTCGCTTATGGAAAAGCAGTAAGAGCAATACGACAAAATAAGAAAATATCACAAGAAGAGCTAGGCGATTTATGCGGATTACATAGGACATATATAAGTGACATAGAACTTGGTAAGCGTAATGTTTCTTTGGAAAATATAGACAAAATTGCGCATGCATTGCAAGTGAAGAAGTCGGAATTATTTATTGAGGTGGAGCAATATGAAGGCATTTAAGGAATTTAGAAGAGAAGATAAATCGTTTTGGTTTTTTATACGATTTATTAGCGAAAAATTGGGATATTCTAGAAAAGGAATCGTTTTAACTTATACAGTAGAGCAAATAGAAAAATTGTGCGACAAAGAGAATATTGAAGTTTCTCCGGATAGAATTAACAAAGCTGTCTTATATTGTAATATGAGAGCTGACTTGTTAAATAATACGATTGAGAAAAATTTGATGGACGTTGATGAGGCTAAGCAGATATTTGAAGAAATGAGAAATAGCGGAAAATATAAATGTAAGCTGATTATGAATAAACAACGTAAAGAGATCAAAAAAGTAAATTATTTTACCGCAATTATTACCATGATAGCAGAAGAAATGCTTGGTGGAGATGAGGAATTTAATCCAGATCCAAGAGGGCTTGTGTATTTGTTAAATAATAGAAAGATTATTGGAGCATCTTCCAGAAGGTTTGATGGAGCATATCCTTCGATTTATAATCCTAAGCTAGTGTGGGAAATAAAAGAGTATTATTATTCAAAGTCATTTGGAAGTAGAGTTGCAGATGCTGTGTATGAAGCAGAACTTGATGGATATGAATTTAATGAAATATACGATAGAACCGGACAACAGGTAAATCATGTGATGTTTATTGATAGTCATTATACTTTCTGGGTAAAAGGAAAATCTTATTTGTGTAGATTCATTGATACGCTTAACATGGGACTTATAGATGAACTTATTGTTGGAAAAGAAGTTCTGACGAGATGGAGAGAAGTTCTTGAAGAATTTGATGAAAAGTCTTGTTAGTATCAAAGTGAGTGCGGAATAAATAGTTTGAATTAAGTGATATATTTATGAATAATTGGAACCATATAAACATAATATATTAAGAAGAGGAAATAGTGAAAATGGATTTGCAGAAACAACTGATGGAGCAAAAAATGAAAGTTGATTTTAATACTTACGATCTTTCGATAAAAGAATTGATTAGTATGGTAAATGATAAATTGATAAATATTGCCCCTGAATATCAAAGACAATTTCGATGGGATAAGGAGAGGCAGTCTAGCTTGATAGAATCAATATTTTTAGGGATTCCTATTCCCAGTTTATTTATGGCTACGAATGCGGATGGAACATGGGAATTGATAGATGGAGTACAGCGTGTGAGTACTATTTTGTGTTTCGCTGGAACAGATGAGGAGCGAGAAAAAATAGGAACTCCCAATTTGAGCGAATTGACATTAGAGCAATTAAAAAAATTGACAGAATTTAATGGGAAAAGTTTTACCAAGTTACCGATAGACATTCAAACAAAATTCAGATTGTCTAATATAAAAGTTACAACGCTGAGCGATAAAAGTGATAAACAAGTTAGGTTTGATTTATTTGAAAGATTGAATAGAGGTGGTGTTACACTTACCGATCAGGAAATTAGAAGTTGTGTTTATAGGGGTGGATTTAATAATTTTATAAAAGAATTATCTAAGAATCAAGATTTTATCGAATGCGTTCATTTAACGGAAAGACAAGAAAATGACGGAACTAGAGAGGAATTGGTATTAAGATTTTTTGCATATTTGTATGATTTGAAAAGTTTTGTTCATAGTGTAAGAGATTTTTTGAATGATTACATGGAGAAAGCAGATAAAAAATTTAATTACAGCAAAAATGAGAAAATATTCTGTGAAGTATTTAAGACATTGAATATGGCGCTGCCAAAAGGAATTAGTAAAGGAAGAAAAAATACGCCACTGAATCTTTATGAGGCTGTTGCAGTGGGAGCTGCTTTAGCATATCTTAAAAATGGAACAATTAATACAGAGGGTGTGGAAGAATGGATAAAAGATAGTGAACTTATAAAGTATACAACAGGAGCTACGAATACAAAAGAACGCGTCATCAAGAGAATTGAATACTGCAAAAATAAATTCGAGGGATAAAGTGTTGTTTGATGAAATAAAAAATGAGTTGACTCGTAAGGTTTGTGAATTGAAGTTATGGTTAGCTAACATTGATGAGAGAAATCAATATTGTAATATTACAAAAGGGTTATATTTTGTATATATGTATGGGATTTACGAAGAAACAATACGTCAGGTGGTATCAACAACAATAGATGAGTTAAATAATGCAGATGTAAAGCTTGATGAGTGTGCATATGAATTATATTCTTTGATTTTTTCTGATGAATATGATGGAATGTATAATGTAGGTAATGAACATAAATGGGAAAAAAGATGGAAGTTATCAGATAAAATGATAAATAATCCCAAGGTTGTTATTTCTCATGATATGATGCCGACAGATGGAAAAAATATAAGATATAAACAACTAAAAAGCATTGCTAATTCATTTGGTATGAAAGAAAATGTATTACCGAGAAATGAAATTGGCGGTTACATACAGGAAATGGTAGATAATCGTAATTATATTGCACATGGAAATAAAACACCTAAAGAGGTGGGAAGAAATTTTACTATTTTAGATTTGAAAAATAGATGTGATTATATGGAGGAAGTGTGCAATTATGTTATTGCGGAATATGAAGCATATATTCAGGAAAGAAAATATTTAAGGAGATAGAATTAAGAATAGGTTGTCATGATAACACCATGATAACAAAATCCCAAAAAACCATACGGACACAGTGGAAAATGCGGATTTTCCACACAAATCACACGAAAAATCACCATTTGAACACCGCAATACACCGGTCTGATATCGTGAAGGTGGTAGAACTGTAGGTTCAGGTCGTGTTGCTACAGTTATCGAGTAGGCATTGAACACTTAATGAGTGCATAGCACGAATTTAGTGAGAAAGCCGTTCTTTGAGCAAAGCGAAAAGAACTACCTTAGTTAATTAGAATAAAATATAGAAGTACCGAAAGGTGCATTGTGTCCAAGCGTAAGATACCCGTAGAACTTCGGTTCTACGGGTTTTTCTGTGGTTCTAAGCCAATAGTGGGGCTGAAATATTGAGAGGTACAGGGATTTACTTCCTTTACCTTCTGTATATCCATTACCTTGTCGGTAAGGGTAGAACAATGAGGGAAGGAATGGATTATACAGAAAATTGTGGAATCAACAAGAGCTGCAAACAGGTATGGAAGCAGACTATAATTGGGTATAGAAATGTATGAAGGAAAAGAGGGATAAGGCATGTTAAAATTTGTAACGTTTAATATTCGCTGTGATTATAATCAGGACAAGGATAATAGTTTTTGTTTTCGGAAACAGGAAATTGAGGAAAAGCTGGAGCGGGAGCAGCCGGATATTTATCTGCTTTCAGGAGGTTCTTCCTCATGTAGCTATATGGTTAAAGGAAACACTGCGTGACTATTATGTGGTAGGATGTGGAAGAAGCAGAGAACTGGACGGAGAGCAGGTAGCCATAGCTTTTAAATATAAAAGTTTTAATATGATTTCCATGGAAACTTTCTGGCTTTCTCCGGACTGCTTTTTGCCGGGAAGTCGTTATGCAGAACAGTCAGAATGTCCGCGGGTGTGTACAGAACTGGTGCTTGAGGACTTATCAGAAAGGAAAGTTTTTCGTGTGCTGAATACACATTTGGATCATTTGGGGGCAAAAGCAAGGCAGTTGGGGCTTTCTCAGATTTTGAGAAAACTGGAGGAAGAAAGATATTTTGCAGGTATTCCGGTGATTCTGGCAGGAGATTTTAATGCAGAGCCGGAAAGTGATGAGATGGAGATTTTGAGGGAACACAAGGATTATGTGAATTTGACAGAGGGAATTGGCAGTACCTATCATGGATTTTCATCAGAGGAACAGGAAGAAAGTATTGATTATATTTATGTTCGTAATGGGGAAAAGACTGGTTTTTCCTGTACTTCTGTGGAAAAGTGGAAGGACAGAAAAGGGAGCGTGTGGCTTTCAGACCACTATCCGGTATGTGTCTGTCTGGAGTGGGATTAATAAAACTCAGGTTGATATCATACAGTATAGGTTCCTCATCTGTCTTTAAACTTTATAAAGAAGTCGATATTGGGAGGGGCTCATATGCATTTTAGCTTTAAATTGTTTGGTGAAGTGAGATTGATATTCATAATCCATCCATTCTGCAATTTCCCGTATGGGGAGGTCTGTTTTTGTAAGAAATTCGCAGGCTTTTTCCATTCTCATATCATTGATAACCTGTTTCGGAGATTTTCCCGTATTTGCCATAAAAATACGATAGACCTGAGAAGGATCCAGACGCATATAGTTGGCAAGATGCTCCACTGAGATTTGGTGGCGAATGTTTCGGCGAATATAAATCATAGCATCTTCGAAATGGCTGAATTTAACAATGTCTGTTTTTTCCGGAAGTTGACACTGGAATTTGTGCTGTTCGGCTAATTTTCCCATAAATAAATAAAAGTAAGCATTTATATAAAAGAGATTTTTATTGGTACGACTTTCATTATAGATATTTTTGATGCAATCTTCTAAAAAATCATCATCATTATAATGGAAAATCAGATGTTCGCTGTCTAATCCAACGGATTTTAATAAGTTTTCTGCTTTTTTTCCGAAAAAAGCAATCCAACATAAATCCCAAGGTTCCTGTTTATCTGCAGTATGTACAATCGTGCTTTCAGGTAGAATCAGAAAACCATCACCCTCCTGGAGAGAGAAGCGCTGATTTTCCGTCTGGTAGGTTCCTTTTCCTTTTGTGATGTAGTGAATGAGATAATAATCCCTGGTGTCTTTTCCATAACTATAATTAGGCAGAGTGGAAGAAAAGCCAGAATGAAAAATTACGATATCATCATCAGAATCCGGTTTTTCGGGATAAATATATTGATCATATACAAGCATTTCTTTGCCTCCTGGTATGATAGTTTTATCTGTAAGTATAATAAATATAACAAAAAAAGCAGAAAAATACAAGATTTATATAAATAAGTACATGGGATAGTTATAGGATTGCATATAGGTATTGTGTATAATAAAGCTATAAAAACAAATCCGGATTAGTTAAAATAACCAATCAGCATTATAAAAACAAAGTTAAAACAAGGGGAAGTTTATAGTTTTTATTTGGCATTAGTGCGTGTTTATTATGGGAAAACAGGGAGCGAGGTAAAATTTATGAAAAAATACAAGAAAATTATAACACTTTTGACAGCAGGAAGTATGGTAGCAGCTTTGGGCGCTTGTGGTGGTTCTGGTAATGCAGAAGGAAGTTCAAGTTCGGGCGACAGTAAAAAGGGAGGAAAGACAGAACTGAAAATGATTTTCTGGGATTCTAATCAGGAACCTGGATTAAAAGCTATGGCAGATGGATTTATGGAAAAAAATCCTGATATTGCAGTAACTGTAGAAACAGTACCATGGGATGAATATTGGACAAAATTACAGGCAGCTGCACAGGGAGGAGATCTTCCCGATATTGTAGTCATGCACCCGGACGAGGTAGAAAATTATGCCAGTGGTGGAATTCTCATGGATTTAACAGATATTTTAGAAGGTGATGTGGCAAACAGAAGTAATTTTCCGGACTATGTAGTACAAGATTTTTCTATTGATGACAAGCTTTACGGAATTCCCAAAGATATTGGAACGGTAGCACTGTTTTATAACAAAGATTTATTTGATGCAGCAAATATGGAGTATCCCACCAGTGATTGGACTTGGGCAGATCTTACTGCAGCAGCAGAAAAACTGACAAATAAAGACGCCGGAATTTACGGTCTGAATGCAGATAATAACGGACAGAACTTTTACTGGAATTTAATCTGGCAGAATAACGGAGATATCTGGAATGAAGAAACAGGAGTTTGTACCTTTGATTCTCCGGAAACAGTGGAAGCTATGGAATATGCAGTTTCTTTTGTAGAAAAGGGCTATTCTCCAACACCCGCAGATTTTGCGAATCTGACTGCAGATGAGTATTTTGAATCCGGAAAAACAGCTATGACTTTTGCCGGTTCCTGGATGCTCACAGAATATCAAAATGTAGAAGAACTAAACTTTGGTGTAGCAGAACTGCCAACAGGAAAAGAAAAAGCTGCTATTTGCAGTGGTATGGCATTTTCCGTATCTGCGAACACAAAACATCCGGAGGAAGCAAAAAAATTAGCAGAATATCTTGGATCCGAAGAAGCACAAACGATTCAGGCAGAATCTGGTGTAGCAATTCCTGCATATAAGGGAACACAGCAACCCTGGATTGATAAATTTACAGATTTTGATGCCGCTCCTTTTGTAAAGGTAGAAGATTACGGACACACAAGCCCTGGTCTTACAGCAAGTACTACAGAAGCAACTGCTATTTTAGATGAATATATGCCTCAGATTTTCTCATTAGAACTTCCGGTAGAAGAAGGCATGAAAACAATTACGGAAAAGATAAATGCAACTCTTCAGTAAAACAAGATAAGCCGCACCTGTTCAGGAAGCCAATAGGGAAGCAGGATGCGGCTTTTCTATAAGAAATTTGGCAGAATTAAGGAGGAAATGACAGGATGAAGGGAAAAGCGAAAAATAAAAATCCCAGATTGGCTCTTACGAAAAGAAATGTAAAGACATGGGGTTATGCCTACTTATTTATTGCCCCTACGGTTCTTGGTGTTTTAATTCTGAATCTTTGGGGAGTTATCCAGTCTTTTTATTATAGTTTTCATGAGGTCAAAGGATTTAATGCCCCTATTTTTATAGGGCTGGATAACTATGTTCGACTGTTTTCAGACAAAGAAGTTTGGATTTCTCTTAAAAATGTATTTGTATATGCAATTATAACGGTTCCTATCGGAGTCATGTTGTCGTTGCTTTTGGCCGTTTTACTTAATGCAAAAATTAAGGGAAAAAGTTTTTTCCGTTGTATTTATTTTTTACCGGTAGTTTCTGCTCCGGCAGCGGTAGCATTAGTATGGAAATGGCTTTATAACAAAGATTTTGGTCTTTTTAATCAGATACTTAACGAGATGGGAATTTCAGGACCGGACTGGTTGGGGGATCCGGGAATGGCTATGATTTCAGTGGCAATTGTGGGAATCTGGAGTATGGTAGGTTATAATATGATTCTTTTACTTGCAGGCTTACAGGACGTACCCGGTGAACTTTATGAAGCAGCAGAAATAGACGGGGCAGGTCCGTTTCAGAGATTTTTGAAAATTACAGTGCCAATGGTTTCTCCTACGTTATTTTTTGTTATTGTGACCTCTATTATCAGTGCGCTGCAGGTGTTTGACGTAATCTTTATGATGTTTAAACCGTCTGCGCCGGCCTTTCGTTCCGTAGAATCTATTGTATATTTGTTCTACCGCTATACTTTTACAAATTACAATAAAGGATACGGTTCTACAATCGTTGTAGTTTTATTTGCTATTATTATGATTTTGACTGTCATTCAGTTGCAACTGCAGAAAAAATGGGTTCATTATAACGATTAGGAGGGATGAAAATGAAGACAAAGAAGAGAAGAAATATTTTTGTATATGCAGTTTTAATTCTTATGGCTTTTATTATGGTTCTTCCTTTTGTTTGGACTATTTTAACTGCTTTTAAGACACAGTCAGAGGCCTTGAAAGTACCGCCTCAGATTTTGCCTTCTTCCTGGAGTCCCAGAAACTTTACTGCAGTTATGGAGGCATTACCATTTCTTACATTTTTTAAAAATACATTTTTAATGGTATTGTTTCGTGTTTTAGGTTCTGTATTTTTTAGTGCAATGGCAGCCTATGCCTTTGCCAGATTAGAATTTCCGGGAAGAAATTTACTTTTTGGACTTGTTTTACTGCAAATGATGGTTCCGGGACAGATTTTTATTTTACCTCAATATATGATTGTCAGCAAGCTGGGCTGGTTAAATACAATACAGGCATTGGCTCTTCCGGGTATTGTAAGTACCTTTGGAACCTTTTTACTCAGACAGTTTTTTATGAGTCTGCCAAAGGATCTGGAGGAAGCTGCGGTGCTGGATGGGTGCAGTGTATGGAAAATTTTCTGGAAAATTATGCTTCCCCTTACAAAACCAGGCTTGGTATCTGTAGCAATCTTCACAGCATTATTTGCATGGAAAGATTTGATGTGGCCGTTGATTGTAAACATGTCTATAGAAAAAATGACATTGTCATCCGGGTTAGTAAATTTAATGGGACAGTATTCTGTGGATTATCCTCAGTTGATGGCCGGATCTCTTATTGCAATTGTACCTATGATTATTCTGTTCCTTGTTTTCCAGAAACAATTTGTAGAAGGAATTGCAACTTCAGGAACAAAAGGGTGAAGAAAAGAGGAGGAAAATTATGGCTATTATGAATTATGACAATAGAGTGTTTGCACTTCAGACAAAGAATACCAGCTATATTCTGGGAATATCAGAAAATGGAACATTGGAAAACTTGTATTGGGGTAAAAAAATAGAGCATGGAGAAGATTTTCTCGGAGAATCCGGCAAAAATCCAACTATTAATATGCAGGAACCGCAAAATGTAAGAGAAGAATGTTCTTCTTTTGGCGGAATGCGTTTTAAGGAAACATCTTTGAAAGTGTTATTTTCAGATGGAGTAAGAGATTTTCGCTGTAAGGCAGAGGGTTTTGTAAGAGAAGAAAATCATCTGGAGTTTATATTGGAAGATATAAAATATCCTTTTGAAGTACATCTTCATTATCAGGTCTTCCCGGAAGAAGATGTGATAAAAAAATGGAGAGTTGCGGTAAATAAAGGAGAAGACCCGGTTGTATTAGAACGCTTTTATTCTGCTGAGTACGGGCTTCCTGGGGAAGGATATGAAAGCATTAACTATAAGGGGCGCTGGGGAGCTGAGTTTTTAGCTCACAGTGAACCGGTAAATTCAGGAAAAAAGGTATATGAAAGTCTTTATGGATTAACAGCACATACAGTCAATCCGATTTTTATGATTCATAAACAGGCAGGAGAAACCTGTGGAGAGGTATATTACGGGGCTTTAGAATATTCTGGAAACTTTAAGACAGTTATAGAAGCCGTGAACAGTAATTTTCTAAACATTCTCATAGGAATCAGTGATACAGATTTTGCATGGGAACTGGGCGCCGGAGAAAGTTTTGAAACCCCGGCTGTTTATGCGGGATATTCAGATGCAGGATTTCAGAAGATGACACATACCATACACAATTTCTGTAAAAAGTACCTTATGCCGAAAGAATTTGCCAAGAAGCCGTTGCCGGTACTCTATAATTCCTGGTATTCTACGACCTTTGCAGTTCATTGTGATGAGCAGATAGAACTGGCCAAAAGGGCAGCCAAAATGGGAGTGGAATTATTCGTTATTGATGACGGTTGGTTTATAGGAAGAAAAGATGATACAGCCGGTCTGGGAGATTGGCATGTAGACAAAGAAAAATTTCCAAAAGGACTGTCAGAATTGGCGGATAAAGTACATGAGTTGGGAATGAAATTTGGCGTTTGGATTGAGCCGGAGATGGTAAATCCCAAGAGTCAGTTATTCCAGTTACACCCAGAATGGATTTATCAATACCCGGGAAGAGAAGTACTCATGGGCAGGAACCAATATGAATTAGATATGGCGAATCCTCAAGTGGTGGATTATCTGATCACAATCTTTGACCAGCTTTTGACAGAAACAAAAATTGAATATATTAAATGGGATATGAACCGTTATGCAAGTGAAATGGGTTCTGAATCATTGGATAAGAATCAGTGGAAAGAACTCTCGGTACGAAATACAAAAGGTGTGTATCGGTTAATTGAGGAACTTCGCAGACGCCATCCAGAAGTGGAGTTTGAAGCTTGTGCGTCTGGAGGCGGAAGAGTGGATTTTGGAGCAATGCGGTATTTTGATGAATACTGGCCAAGTGACAATACAGATGCTCTGGACAGGTTATCTATTCAGGAGTCTTATAGCTATTTATACCCAGTAAAATACATGCGGGCATGGCTTACAGATGATTTTGGCATGGACAGAAGAAAAATTCCTCTTCAGTTCTCCATGTACAGCGCTATGTGCGGTTCTTTGGGCATTGGAATCGACTTAAACAGTACGTCTGATAAAAAAATGGAGGAGATTGCTTCTTATATAAAAGTATATAAAGAAATCAGAGAAACCGTGCAGTTTGGAGATTTATACAGACTTTGTTCTTTAAAGACAGATAAAATCCAGGCGGTACAATATGTGAAAGATAGAGAAAGTGTTGTATTTATCTTTTTGGATCATGAACAGTATGGAGATGCTTTCCATTGTGTGAAACTTCGTGGTTTAGAAGAAAATCAGGTATATCAGTTTGAATTGGAAGGCATACAGTATGAAAAAACAGGCGCTTTTCTTATGAACAGAGGAGTTCAGGTGAAACTGTATGGTGACTATGACAGCAAACTGCTTCGATTCAAAAAGAAGGGATAATTCCAGAGGTTCCTTATGACAGAGATTAAATGTATAAAATGGAAAAATTTAGAAGGAATTCAAATGGAAAATAATACGGTTTCGGTTGTTATTCTTCCAAGGCTTGGAGGAAAGCTGGCATCTTTGCAATATAAAAAGACAAAGTTTGAATTTGCGGCTCAGATGAAAGAACAACAGTATCAGATTCCCGGAAGGGATGCTGAATTCGAAAAATTTGATGCTTCAGGGCTGGACGATGCATTTCCCAGCATTGCAGGCAGCAGGGTTATGAGCAGAAACGGAGAAAAAGTTTATCCGGACCATGGGGAAATCTGGAGCAGTCCTTTTGAATATGAGATTGGCAGAGAGTGTGTACATTTATCCTTCAGAAGCACAAGATTTTCTTATACGTATGAGAAGACATTAGAACTGAAAGAAAATCAGGTGATTATTTATTATCATATTTGCAACGAACAGAAAGAACCATTTCCCTGCCTTTGGGCTTTTCATGGGTTAATGCGGTATGAAGAGGATATGGAGTTATGGTATCCCAAGGAAGTCGACAGCTTTGAAAATGTTCTTTTCAGTCAGGAACTGGGAGCAGCAGAAAGGCATGTTCCCATTTGGAATAAAGAATATGATTTTTCTAAGGTGCCGGCAAGAGAATCCGGAACCATGGTGAAATATTATGCAGATAAAAAAATAAAGTCTGGATTTTGCGGATATCGTTATCCCAGTTATGGGATGGAATGTGTGATAGAATACAATGCACAGAAGCTGCCTTATTTGGGAACATGGATTACCGCAGGCGGCTATCGTGGGGATTATAACTGTGCCATGGAACCTGCTAATGGATATTATGATGATATTTATATTGCAGAAAAAAATAACAGCCTGTATTTATTAGAAAAAGAAAATCCTTTAGACTTTCATATAAAAATTACAATGAGGGAAATGAACAAAGTCAGCAGGTAAAGAAACAGGAGGATTATTATGGGAGAGAGAAAAGTTTCGGTTTGGGAAGAAGATGTGGTGATTCCAACATATCCTGTTGGAAAGCCAAATAAAAACCCTATGTTTTTAGAGAAAAGAGTATACCAGGGAAGCAGTGGAAAGGTATATCCGCATCCGGTTATTGATAAAATCTATGATGAGAAAGTTGATAAAACATATCATGCTGTTTATCTGGAAAATGAATATTTGAAGATTATGGTGCTTCCGGAATTGGGAGGAAGAATCCAGAGAGCTACAGATAAAACAAATAATTATGACTTTGTATATTATAATCATGTTATTAAACCTGCGCTTGTGGGATTGGCAGGGCCATGGATTTCCGGCGGAATAGAATTTAACTGGCCGCAGCATCACAGACCAAGCACGTATGATCCAGTAAGTTTTTATACAGCAGAAAATGAAGATGGAAGCTGCACCGTATATGTCAGTGAAGTGGAAAATATGTTCCGTACCAAAGGAATGGCTGCTTTTACCCTGTATCCAGGAAAAGCCTATCTGGAAATTAAAGCGCAGCTTTATAACAGAACCAGTACCCAGCAGACCTTTCTTTGGTGGGCGAATCCGGCGGTACCGGTAAATGAGTATACGCAATCTGTTTTTCCGCCAGATGTGCATGCGGTTATGGATCATGGAAAAAGAGCAGTTTCCAGATTTCCTATTGCAACAGGAACCTATTACAAAATGGATTATTCTGCTGGTGTGGATATCTCCAGATATAAAAATATTCCTGTACCTACTTCCTATATGGCGTATCATTCAGATTATAATTTCGTCGGAGGCTATGATTATAAAGAAAAAGCAGGTATTCTTCATGTGGCAGATCATCATATTTCTCCTGGAAAGAAACAGTGGACCTGGGGCTGTGGAGAATTCGGTCAGGCATGGGACAGAAATCTTACAGATGAAGATGGCCCATATGTGGAATTGATGACAGGTTGTTTTACAGATAATCAGCCGGATTTCACCTGGATGCAGCCATATGAGGAGAAAGTATTTACTCAGTATTTTATGCCTTATAAAGGGGTAGGAATGGTAAAAAATGCTTCCACAGATGCAGCTGTAGGTGTGGAAGTGGAAGGAAATAAAGCAAAAGTGACAGTATACGTTACCGGGGAAGAACCGGATGCACAGGTATGTGTATATAGAAATGGAGAGGAAATTTACAACAAGAGACTCACGCTTTCTCCGGCAGAAGCATTTCAGGATATCTTGGAACAGCCAGAACAAATGCAGGAATGGGAACTGAAAATCAGTGTTCAAAATCGGGAAGGAAAAGAGTTGATTTCTTATGAAGGTAAAAAACCGGAAATAGAAAAAATACCAGACCCTGCAACAGAAGCGCCTCTGCCAAAAGATGCAAAAACCACAGAGGATTTATATTTATATGGAAAACATCTGGAGCAGTACCGTCATGCAACTTACGAACCAGCAGACTATTATTTAGAAGGATTGAGAAGAGATGAAACAGATGTGCGGTTAAATAATGCTTATGGCAGTCTGTTATTCAGAAGAGGTAAGATTAAAGAAAGCGAGAAATATTTTAGACAGGCGATAGAAAAATTAACCCGCTCCAATCCCAATCCGGAAGATGGAGAACCTCTGTATAATTTAGGATTGTGTTTAAAATTTCAGGGAAGATTATCTGAGGCGTATGATGCTTTTTATAAGGCCACCTGGAATGGTGCATGGCAAGACGCTGCTTTTTATCAAATGGCTTGTATTGCCTGTATTCAGAAAGATTACAAAACAGCACTGGAGCATATTGAGCGTTCTATTGTGAGAAATTATCACAACATGAAAGCGAGAAATTTAAAAGCAGCGATATTAAGAAAAATGGGATTTCCGGACAAGGCAGAGGCCTGGCTGAAAACGGCCGGCGATATTGATGTGTTAGATTTAGGAAGCAGGTTTGAACAGTCCTTTATTTCAGAAGTAAAAGGGAAAGATCCGGAAATCTACAGAACAGAAGCTGACAAAATACTGGAAGGAAATTATCAGACCTATTTAGAACTGGCAATTGATTATCTGGAAGCCGGTATGGTAGAAGAGGCAGAGGTGATCCTGAACAGAAGCAGAGCATTGAACCAGGCAGAAGACGCGGTATACCCAATGGTATTTTATTATCTGGCTTTCTGTGCGATGATAAGAGGAAAGAGAGCGCAGGCGATTTCTCTGGCTGAAAAAGGAGAGCAGGCAGCAGCAGATTATTGTTTTCCACATCGACTGGAAGATATTAAAGTTCTGGAAGCAATGCAAAATTTAGAAATACCGGTACCTATGGCAGCTTATTGTTTGGGGAATTTATGGTACGATAAAAAGCAATATAAAGAAGCAGTAGAAAACTGGGAAATGACGGCAAGATTAAAACCGGAATTCCCAACAGCACACAGAAATTTGGCGCTGGCTTATTACAATAAAGAACAGAATCCGGAAAAGGCCAGAAGAGAACTGGAAACAGCCTACAAAATGGATGAAACAGATTCCAGAGTATTAATGGAGTTAGATCAACTTTATAAAAAGACCGGAGTTCCGGCAAAAAAACGTTTGGAAATCTTAAGTAAGCATATGGAACAGGTGGAAGACAGAGATGATTTAATGGTAGAGTATATTACCCTGTTAAATATCACCGGTGCCTATGAAGAGGCTCTGCGTCTTGCAGAAACAAGACAATTCCATCCATGGGAAGGCGGAGAAGGAAAGATTCCGAAACAGTATGTGACTGCTTTGGTTCAGTTAGCAAAAAAGGCTTTGAAAGCAGGAGAGAATAAAAAGGCAGAGTCTTATCTTCTGAAAGCATCTGGTTCTTATCCGTATAACCTGGGAGAAGGAAAGTTGTACGGGGCGCAGGAAAATCATATTTATTATTATCTGGGAATTGCTTATGAGAGAATGGGAGAACAGGAAAAGGCAGAGTCTTGTTTTGAAACCGCTTCTACTGGTATTTCTGAACCTGTAGGCGCCATGTATTACAATGACCAGCCGCCTGAAATGATTTATTATCAGGGTGCAGCCCTTGCAAAATTAGGAAAAGATGAAGCGGCCAGGGGCAGATTCCATAAACTTATAGGATACGGGGAAAAACATTTATATGATGAGATGCGAATTGATTATTTTGCTGTATCTTTGCCGGATTTATTGATTTTTGACGAGGATTTGAATCTGAAAAATAAAATGCACTGTTTGTTTATGATGGGGCTTGGAAAATTAGGTATGGGTCAGAAAAAAGAAGCAGAAGAGTATTTTTCTCAGATTTTAAAAACAGATGGAAACCATCAGGGAGCTTTGAATATACCAGAAGAGGTTTAGAGATATGAAAGTTGTAAAAGTAAAAGACTATGATGAAATGACTGCTTATTTACTGAAATTATTTACGAAACAGCTGGCAGAAAAGCCGGATTCTGTACTTTCGTTTACTACAGGAGCCACCCCCAGAGGACTTTTGGAAGCTATGGCAGAAAAAGTAAATGAAGGGTTGGATATCAGCCAGAGCATTTTTTGCAACTTAGATGAATATGTGGGGAAGCGTGATGGTGCATATAGTGTTTTTCGATTTATGCATGAACATTTTTATGACAGGATTAAGATGCAGCCAAAAGAGATACATATGCTGAATGCAGAAGCTGAGGATCAGCAAAAGGAGATAGAACGGTATGGAAAAATTCTGGGAAGATACCCGAGAGATATACAGCTTCTTGGATTGGGAACCAATGGTCATATTGGTGCGAATGAGCCCGGAACCTCTTTTTTATCTACTTTGTTTGTGGCTGACAGTGAGGAAAGTACACGGATTGCCACACAAAAATTATTTGGTCTGACGTGGGAAGAAACACCAAAGCAGATGTATACTATGGGATTTCAGGAAATTATGGCTGCAAGATGTGTGATTTTGGCGGCATCAGGAAAAGAAAAAGCAAAAGCAGTACAAAAAATGCTGGAGGGAGAGATTACAGAGAATCTGCCCGCAAGTTATTTGAGAATGCATCCGAATGCAGTTGTTGTCATTGACCAGGAAGCAGCATCTCTTTTAGAATAAAGGAGGCGACACGATGAACATTGTTATAGAAAGACCTCCCAGGGGAATTATGATTTCAACCTGGAGAATGTCCTATCAAGGGCTTACAGAAGCAGGGAAATTACTGGTATCAGGTTCGACTCTTCCTGAAGCGATCCTTCACAGTGTAAAGTCTGTAGAGGATAATGAAAAATATGTATCTGTTGGATATGGAGGATTGCCAAACAGAGAAGGAGAAGTAGAACTGGATGCTGCTTATATGGATGGAAATACGCTAGAGGTTGGTGCCGTTATGGCAGTAAAACAGATAAAAAATCCCATAGAGGTAGCTTATGATTTGAGTCATAAGAAGCGCAGCAGTGTATTGGTTGGAACAGGCGCTGAAATGTATGCCAGACAAAGAGGGTTTGCATTTAAAAATATGTTGACAGAATCTTCTTTTCAACGATATCTGAAAGAACGGACGCTGGATAAAGATGAGGAAAAAAGAACTGCCTATGAGGGACATGATACCGTATGTGTGATTGGACGAAGCGGAGAACATATGGCTTGCGGAGTATCTACTTCTGGTTTGTATATGAAGCATCCGGGAAGAATTGGGGATAGTCCTCTTATAGGATCCGGATTTTATGCAGATTCTTCTGCAGGTGCAGCGGCAGCTACCGGAGTAGGAGAAGATATCATGAAGGGCTGCTTATCCTTTGCGATTACTGAGAAAATCAGAGAAGGTGTGGCAGTACAGGAAGCTTGTGAACAATGCCTTTTGCAGCATTTAAGAAGGTTGGAAACTTTGGGATACGGTAATGGGGGAATGTCGGTAATTGCTATGGATAAAGAAGGAAATACAGGGGCAGCAACGACTCTGAGCGCCTTTCCGTTTGTTATATCTGATGGTAAAGAGTGTAAAATCTATATCGCCTCCGGAAATCAGGAGAACGGGGAACATAAAATTTTTATTCCGGATTCCCAGTGGCTGGAAGAGTGCAGTGCAGACTGGATTTTTATGAATTAACCAGAAAAAATTGCCTTCCCTTCTGCAATAAAGTTATTCAGGCTTATATTGGCAGAAAGGAAAGGCAATTTTTAGTTAGGTATAGGACTGTGTCTGGTTTTTCTAAAAAATTTCTTTGCTGATTTTTTTGATTACGTCACTGGCAGCCTCATAAACTCCCGGGAATGTACTGATTCCAAGCCCCTGTGTCAGACATGGAATATAGTATTTTTTTGCCATTTTCTTTGCAGATTTTCCGTACTTCTGTATCTACCAGTTCAGGCGTCCAGTCCGGTCTGTCAATGGAAGCGCTGTCAATACCGCCCATAAAGGTGATTTTGCCGCCGTATTTTTCAATGAGTTCCGGAATATTATTGGAGCTCATGGTTCCCTGCCAGATATCAACACCCATGTCAATCATATAAGGCACAAGGGTTGCTGCATAGGAATCGCAGTGATGAATAATCAATTCTATGCCGTGTGATTTATAATATCCGTAAATTTTCTTATACGCAGGAAGAATGAATTCTTCAAACATAGCAGGTGAAATAAAGGTAGAAGTCTGGCTTCCCCAGTCATCATGGTGGAAAATAGCATCAGGTTTTATGTATTTACAGATTTTTTCTGCGTACTGTAATTCCCATTCTGTCAGATAGTCGATTAATTCCCGGGTAGCTTCTGGTTCTTCATAGAAATTCATCAGGCAGTTCTGGATTTCCTGCAAATGGTGACATTGCTCAAAAATACCTGGTGCTATAAACTGTGTGGCAAAATATTCTTTCCGGTCGATTTCTTCTGCTGCTTTGATATAAGGTTCCCATTCTGCGTCAGAATAGTCCAGCTTTGGTGCATGTACAGATTCCTTCCAGTTCGTGATATCTTTGCAGACAATGTGTTCTTCGTCATGTACCGGGAAACCGCCGGGTGTTCCTTCCGGCCATACATTTGTGACACCCCAGGCATTTTTTACGGGGCCTTTTCCGTATTCCGGAGAGGGATTGTTTACAGAGTAAGGATTGTCAGTAATCATGGCCAATGCCTCATATTGATTTACATAACGGTCAGGTTTTCCCCCACGGATAGTTTCCAATAAGTTTTGCCTTTTTGTGAGCATACGCAATACCTCCTTGTGACTGGGTGCAGCCCGTACACCCATAAATTCCTGTTAGAGAACTGCCGCATCGGGTATAAAAAATACTTGCTTGCTGTTTCGTGCGTCAGCCTCTTCATTCTTAGATTTATGATAACAGGAATAGGGCTTTTCTGTAAATCCGTATAAATAAGGTAAAAACCCTGTAGCATTACGACAAAGTGTAGGAGAGCCACAAGGTTTGATAAGAACTTAAATGTCTTCTCCTTCCAGAAGCCGAAAAGAGAGGTTCAGATAAAAAAGTTCGTCCGGGTCTTCCAGGTCTGTT